>NZ_LZJB01000488.1:0-6555 GCF_001666895.1 Mycobacterium sp. E3298 | reverse complement strand
TACGACCATGTCCAGCCACCAGGCAATCTCGCCGTCCCACGCGAACACGCCGCGCCGGAAGATCCAGCACGGTGCCACCACCACCTCGGTCAGCGCGTTGCACAGGTTCAAATACCCGAACCACTTGGGGAACACCCGATTCTTGTCGAGCAGGATGGCGACCATCCAGATCAGCGAGCCGATCAGGAACACCCCCATGGTGCCGTCGAAGGACAAGAAGGCGAAGTCGTACAGCCAGCCGATCGCCTCGGGGTCGCGCTCGGGTCGCAGGGTGCCGACGATCAGCGCGATGTTGAGCAGCAGCATGCCGGGAACAGCGCTGAGCGAATAGATGAGCAGATATGAATACGCGAAGGCGCGGCTGACCGACATGCGCCGCATCGAGTACGCGATGATCGCATTGTTGAACGCGATCATGCCGCTGATCGCGAAGATGATGCCGAAGCCGACCGGTATCCCAAGATGGCGCTCGGAGAACCAGTGCGCCTGCGTGGCGAGATCCCAGGTGGGCTCCGGCGGGGGCTGGACCTGCGCCACGATGAAGAACATCGGGAAAAAGATGGTGTAGAACACCATCAGGGCCCCCCACGCCAACCACAGTTCTCGCTTGGGGTTATGCCTGATGTGCCAGCGGATTCGCTCGGGCAGCGAGCCCGCGGGGGGTGGGGCCGGGGAAGTCGGCGGTGTGATCACCGCGCTCATGCGCCAACCAATTCGCCTGCGGGCCCGTGGTTCTCGGCGCGCTCGCGATATAGGGCACGCGCCAGGACAACGCCCATCACGACGATCCAGACGGCGATCGCAGCGTTTTTCACCCAGAACGACAGGAAGCCGTCCCACGCCAGCGGCCCGGTCAACGAGACGCCGACGAACGCGGCGGGGACCAATGCGGCTGCCACCAGAAGGTTGAAGTAAGCCACCCAGCGACCGAAGACCGGGCGCGGCTGATCATCGAAATAGATTGCCAGGGCGAGGATCACGCTCTGGCCGATCAGGAAAGGAACCAGGATCGTGAAGGTGATCCAGCCGAAGTCGTTGAGCAGCTGGGTCAGCCCGGGGCTGCGTTCCGGACGAAAGGCGGCCAGTAACCAGCAGACGTTGGCGACGAGGAAGAGGGTCGGGCCGCCGGCCGCACAACCCAGCATCGCGTAGGAGAAGATCGGCGTCCGGTGCGCCATCCGGCGGATCTGCAGCACGATCAGGGCCAGGATCGGGATCAGGCATACGCCGAACCAGTTGAACACGATCATGCTGTACCGGATCTCCGGCAGGTGGGCCGGATCGCGATAGAACGCGGCGACCTGTTCCGCGGACATCGACGGTGACATCGGCGGGTTGAAACCCGGGAAGAGAAGGAACGAGGTGATCCACAGGATCAGGGCCGCGGGCAGAGTCCACAGCAGGATCAGCTCACCGTCGGTCCGCCGCTGCGCGGCCCGCGTCCTCCCCCGGCCCGGTGCATCGCCCCCGTCGGCGTCGGACATCTGCACCCCTCCCGAAATCGGCTACACACACGGCTCGTCAGCGAAGCTAGCCGATCGGCTAGCTTCGGTCAAGGGCATCGTCTAGTCTCGGTGCGTGGGAACAGCGCGGCAACACCTCACCGGCGAGCAATTCTGGCTGATCGAGCACAGCCCGGCCCGGACGCGGGTACTCGATGCCGCGCTGGATCTGTTCGCTATGCACGGTGTCAGCGGCACGTCGCTGCAGATGATCGCCGACGCCGTCGGCATCACGAAAGCTGCTGTCTACCATCAGTTCCGGACCAAAGAGCAGATCGTCATCGCCGTGACCGAGCGCGAGCTCGGCCGGCTCGAGCCGGCACTCGAGGAGGCCGAAGCGTACGACGACGGCCCGCAAGCGCGAGATGCCTTGCTGGTCCGCGTGATTGAGATGGCCGTCCGTGACCGCCGGCTGGTGCGCACGCTGCAATTCGATCCCGTCGTAGTCCGATTGCTGGCCGAACACAAGCCGTTTCAGCTCTTCATGGACCGCCTGTACCGGGTGCTGCTCAGCGATGCCGGTCTGGACGGACGGATCGAAGCGGCCATGTTCTCCGGCGCGCTCAGCACCGCCGTCATGCATCCGCTGGTCGCCGACATCGACGACGACACATTGCTCGACCGGGTCACCGATTTGAGCCGACGCCTGCTGGGTCTGCCACGGGAAGGCCGCGGCTGACGCGGCTACGTGTCAGCGCGGACCCAACTGGCTATGCCGTCGTGAGCAATACAAATCAGGAACAAACCGTCAGGTGCCTGCGCGACGTAGTTCAGGTAGTTCTGGCAGTTTGCGTTCTCCTCCTTGACCCCCGCCATCGGAGGTGAGCGGAACCAACGCGGCTGGTACCTCCTCGGCGAGCCGCAGAACATCAAGCGTCCGGGCTCCGAGGCGAACGAGACATAACCGTCGGCGACGCCGAAGGCGTAATAGGAGGTGTTGTCACACGGCGCACCTAGAACCTGATGCGGCATGATCCCCGGGGTGCAGGCGGGGTAGTCGCAGACCGTCGGCCCCGCGAAGGATGGCGGCGCCGCCAGCAGGCCGGCGCCGACCAACGCGGCTGCCATCGCCACGATGAATCGCACCCAATTACTTTGCCACACCCGAAAAGAAAATTCTGCTGCTTGGAGAAGATGACGCAGGGCGAACGGGGGTGGGCGCCAGGCCGTCTCGAACGCCGCTCCGCGCGCCTCCCGGGGGGAGCAGTTCCGCATGTCAGGGGCACAACCCAGCCGTCCGGTGAAGGCGTTGACCCCAGGTCGGAGTGATAAGCTTCCTCCCCGTGCACGATCCGGTGGGACCCGACACCGACGATTGTGGTGACCCGAGGGATATGACCGATCCCGACGAACCGCAGTCAAACGCAGGGGCCGAGAGCGGCGACGTAGCGGCCGCATCCGGAGAGCATCCGGAAGAAGACGAAGTTGCCAAGGCTGAAGCGCGCGCCGCGGCGGCTCGGGCGCGCCTGGGGAGCCTGCGCGGGGCAGCCGAAACCGAGGACGCGGGGGACGACGCCCACGACGTCGAGCAGCGATCCGCGACGTCCACGCGGAAACGGCTACGTTTGCCGCGACGACCCAGGCGGCCACGGTGGCTACGGCGCCCAGGGCGGAAGACTGTAGCGGCCGGCATCGGCATCGTTCTCTTCTCCACTTCTCTCGCCGCGAGCGGCTACATGCTGTGGCAGCATCACACCGCGTTGCATAATCGCCAACTCGCCGCGGAGTTCAGTGCAGCCGCCCGGCAAGGGATTACGGCCTTCATGTCGATTGACCCCGATCACGCCAAGGAGAGTGTCCAGCGCGCCATCGATGCCTCCACGGGCGACCAGAAGGACCAGCTCTCCGTGCTGTCGCCCCTGATGGTCAAGAGGGCCGAGGAGACTAAGGTCGGCGCCAAGGTCACCATCGAAGCCGTCGCCGTCCAGTCGTTTAGCGACAATTCCGGAGTCGTGCTTGTGGCGGCGAAAACCGATCCCATTGGGCCAGATACCGCCAAACCGCCGCCCGCCCTGTTTCGGCTCAGCGTCAATATGGACCGCGACGGCGGCCAGCTCAAGATGTCGAAAGTTGAATTCGTGCGATGACTGTCGAACCCGGCTCGCCGCCGGACGGGACCGGAAAGGCGATTGACGGCGCCCATACTTCGCCCGACGGCGAGGACGGACTGGCGCGCGCTGGAGTGGGACCGGCGCGCTTGCACCGGCTGGCGGAGATCGGGCGCCGGGGCCGCCGGTATGCGGCGAGGTGGCGTTCGATCGTCGCGACAACGTTGGTTATTGCCGCACTGGGAGTCGCTGGCGGCGTGTACTTCATCGTGTACCGGCCGGATCAGCAGGTCGACGATGTGGCGGCGCACCGGGCGATCCAGGCGGCGTCAGATGGCGCCGTGGCGGTGTTGTCGTATTCCTATGACCATTTGAACCGCGATTTCACCAACGCGAAGTCACATCTCACCGGTGACCTTCTGAGGTATTACAGCAAATTCAGCGACGATGTCGTCGCGCCGACGGCGCAGAAGGGACAGCTGACGGCCTCTGCCAAGGTGATTCGGGCCGCAATCTCGGAATTGCATCCCGATTCGGCCGTCGTGCTGGTTTTCGTCGACCAGACGACGAAAAGCGAGCAAAAGAAGGATCCTGAGAACACGCAGAGCAGCGTCCTGGTCACGCTGTGGAAAGTCAACGGCTCCTGGCTGATCGCGAAATTCGACCCCTCCGGATGAGCGCGGCTGATCTTGCCCTAACCGTTAACCGGCGGCCCGAAGCGGTGTAACGTCATCGCTCAAGAGCGCCGCAACCGACGGCGAAAAGGTGCCACAGGCACTCTCGGATTACCCGGTTCGAGGAGCAGCCGATGCGTCCAGCCAAAACACTCAGCACTGCAACGCTGGTGGCTCTCACCGCCTTCGGCGGTCTGAGCACTGCGCCCACGGCCAAGGCTATAACCAAGGAAGACGTGGCGATCAATGGGACTTACCGTGCCACGTCCATCGGCGACTGGGCCCAGAGAAATGACCAGTACTTCGGCGAACCGACGGTCTACCAAGTATGGACCATCAACTCGACGTGCGAAACCACCCAGGAGTGCCATGGCACGGTCACGAGCGACCAGGGTTGGAGCGCGCCCATGTATATGAACGATGGCCAGATGTGGAAGGTGAAACGCGAAGTGCCGAACTGGGAGCGGTGCGAAGACGGTACCGCGTTCCCCGGGATGCAGGCCTTCTTTTTCTACCCGGTGAATGACAATGGTGGATTCCAACTCGGGTCGCGCGTCTTCTCGGGCAAGGACAAGACCGTCGGCCCAAGCGGCGCCTGCGGGCAGAACAATTGGCTTGATATCACGATGCCGTTGCGCCTGGACCAGCTCTCCTGACCGGGCGGTCGTAGCCGCAGGCCAGCTCTGCCGACCGCTTCATGTCGGGGCGAATTCAGGTGGGAAGCATGTCCTTCCACGTCCTGGGCGCTTTCGGAGCAACGAGGTCCGACTGCTGATACAGCTTCCCATCCGGGCCGACATAACGACCGGTGCGCGGATCGTACTTTGCCACCACGACCGAGGGCGCGGGTTTGGATGCGTTGGCTCCGAACGAGCTTGGCGCAGCCTGGGGTCCTCCGCCGCCAGCTGTGTCTGCAGGTGCCGGATCGGAAGGAACGGGTGGGGCCGGCGGCGGTGCCGGCGCAGCGGGCGGTGCGGGAAGCTCTCCCGGCGCAGGGACGTCGAGTGGCGCGAAGGGCGGAAGGTCCGCCGACATTCTCGACATGGGCGCCAGCGCAGGGGGTCCGGACGAAGGCATGGGCGGTACAGCAGCTCCCACCGTGCCCGGTGGGGGATTTTCACCCCGGGGCCCCGCGGGTGCGCCGCGCGGCACCGCCCCAGGCGGCAGCGGCGTTCCCTCGACTGGGCCGAAAATCCTGTCGTTGGTGGTGATCCGGTCATCGGGCGGGACGCCCTGGGCTAGTAGATTCGGATCCAGCGGATAGGGACCGAGGGCGTGCTGGCGCATCGCCAGCGGCATGAACGGCTTGTCGCTGTTACAGATTTCGACGGTCGGCGCCCGCTTACCCGGGTGACCCATGCAGGGGTAGTTGCGGGCGCCGCGAACCGCGATCGGTGAATCCTGCGGGAGTTTGCAATACAACCCGTCCGGTGTGTCCATGTCGGTGAGGTCGTCCGGGGATCGCCATGTGTTGGGCGGCATGAAGCCGACCGTGCAGATGGGTGGATCCTCGACCGTGGCTGCGAAGTCACCGTAAGCCCTACCGTCGGGGTGGTTCTCACCCGCAGCGGCCTGCTCGATCGCGACGCCCGACGGAAGCAATACGAGCAGCTGCTCGAGCGAGGGATGGTAGGTGACGCCGATCTGGCCGATGGTGGTGAGGTTGGCAAGCAACACCGGCAACGTCGGTTTGATTTGTTCGAAAAGCCGGGAGGCTTCGTTCGCAGTCTCCGGACCCGTTTGCAGGATGGTGCGGAAGTGAGAATCGTTGGTCACCAGCGTATCCGAAATGCCCGCGAAGCTGCGCGCCCACGTTCTTATCGAATCGAGGGTGCGCGCCTGGGTGTCCAGCAGCGGCCCGGTGTCTTCGGTGAGGGCCCGGGTGCGATCGACCACGCCGTTGGCGTCGCGGGACAACGTCTGTGAGGAGTCGAGCAGTGACCCCAGGTCGTAACCGGAACCGTTGAAGCCCTGGAACGACTCGTCGAGTAATTGGCCGAGTTTGGTCTTCGGGATGCTCTGGACCAACGCATTGACCTGCTCGAGCATTGGGGCGACCGGTTGCGGAATTGTCGTGTCGCGCATGGCAATAACCGAGCCGTCGTGCAGGTAGGGCGGCGAGTCGTTTCTGGGCCGAAGGTCCACGTACTGTTCACCCACCGCGGAGACACTGAGCACCTCGGCGGTCAAGTCCGCGGGGACCTTGGGTGAAGTGCTAAGCGACAGCGTCGCTTTGGCGCCGGTCGGTGTCAAACCCACGGCGGTGACCTTGCCGAGCTGAACTCCACGATAGGTCACGTTGGAGAACCGATAGAGGCCGCCGGTGGCCGG
>NZ_LZJB01000487.1:0-9076 GCF_001666895.1 Mycobacterium sp. E3298 | reverse complement strand
GCTGATGGCCTTGCAGCGTTTGCCGGCCAGACGCCGCACCTCGGCCGCGCACAATTCCGGATCCCACATCGGCACAATGCCGATCGGGATGAACCGGCCCAGATGCGATCCGCACCACTCGTCGACGTGCCAGTCGTTGTAGGCCTTCAGCATGATCAGCGCGAGGTCCTTGTCCGCCGCCTCGCAGAACGTCCGCGCGTTGAACCCCGCCATGGTCGGGAAGTTCATCGACGCGAGGACGCCCCCGGCGTCCATGTCGCGCACCCGCAGGTTGACGTCGTAGCAGGCGGGCCGAATCTCGGAGAACACGCCGGGGTTGAAGCCCCATTCCTCTTTGGGCCACGTGACCACCGCGCACATGCCGAACGGCGTCGAGGTCTCGATGCCCTGAAATACCCAGCGATCAATGCCCTCCGGGCTGCGCTCGACCTTTGGCGCCTGGTCCGCCCACTTCTGGGGGACATGACCTTTGAACATATCCGGCGGTTCGATCACGTGGTCATCGATGCTCACCAAGATCATGTCGTCAAGATTCACCGCAAACTCTCCTCGCAGTCCGATTCGGTGTATCCGCTAGAGAAGAACACCGTTCTCATGCGAGGCTAGCCGACGCCGCAGCCTCAGGCAATGCTTGCGATACCCAGTGCAGATCTTGTCCGGGTGCGCGCCTTTCGCGCCCCGGTCAGGGCCGGGTAAAGGCGGTTTCCAAGAAGGTCCAGAACTGGTCGAACGCGACGTTCTCGCCCACATAGAAGCCGAGCACGCGCGCCTGCAGCATCTCCATCGTCGTGTGCAGCAAGATCGACGCGATCGTCGAATCATCCAGCGGCGGGCTGCGCATACCGGCGTCACGGCACGCGGCAAGTAGCTCGGTCAGCGCTCGGTGCTGGGGCTGCAGCAAGGCCGACAGCTCGGCCGGACGGGTTTCGCTGAGCCGCTGATGAAAGCTGACCAACGAGCGCTGCAACAGTGGCGGGGCCGGATCGGACGCCAACCACTCGGCTTGCATGAAGGCCCGAAGGCGATCCAGCGGGTCGGTGCCCGCTTCGGCGACCGCGGCCAGCTGCCGCTCGAGGCCGCCGAGCGTGGCTTCCTCGTAGATGGCCAGGAAAAGGTCGTCGGTACCGCTGAACGATTGGTAGAAAGACCGCAGTGACATGCCGGATCGTTCGACGACCTTTCGGACGGAGAGATTTTCCGCGCCTCCCTCACTGAGCAATTCCAGCGCGATGTGCAGGAACCGGTCGCTGCGCGCCTGAGCCCGTTTGCGCACATCCTCGGTCGCCCGCTCCGTCGAGCGCACCCGCCAGCGCGACTCCGGCCGTGGCGCCGACGTCAACCAGGCCGACACGTCGGTTCCCGATTTGCTCACACACCACAGCGTAGCGAGCCGGCGTTTCCATTAGCCGATAACGTTGGCCTCGGCCAACGGATACACGCAGTGCTCATGATGAGAACATGTAGTGACTTCGATGACGCACGGGGCCGTCAGGTGCGTTGTTCGGCTGTTGCCGCCGGCCTGGCAAGGGTCTGCACGCGGCGATCGGTGAAGCGCCACACCCCGTCGGATCCGCGGGCCAATCTATCCAGGTAGCGCCCCGCCAGGGCGATGACCGTCGCACCTTCCTGACCGCTTCGGTCCAGCATGGCCCAACCACTCACAGCGCTCGCACGGTCGCCGTCGACGGTGATGACGGGATTGACGACAGCATGCAGGGTGCCAGGGCGGTCGGTGGGCCGCAGAACCGCCCACAGCGCCGCCAGCTCGGCGCGGCCCCGGTAGGTCCGTCCCATCGCGGCGAACGAACAACTCTCGTCGAACAATTCGAGCAGTTCATCGGTCGCGCCGCTGTCGAGTAACGCGCAGTAGCGCTCGATCACCCCGCGGATACGCAGCTCGTCGACCAACGCGTCGGCGGCGGTCACGCGACGACGCCCTTGACCTTTAGGTCGATGATGTCGTCCCAGTCCATGCCGAGGTCGTCGGTCAAAATCGCGTCCCCGTGTTCATTGAAATCGGGCGCGCGTCGCGTCGGTGCCGACTCCTCGTCGAACTGGACGGGCGTGGCCACCAGCGGGTGCTTCTCACCCGAGGCGGCCTCGGCCTGAACCACATACCCGTTGGCGATGACCTGTGGGTCGGCGGTCACCTCGATAGAGTCCTGCACCGGCGCCCACTGGCCACGGAAGTCGCCGAGGCGTTGCTTCCATTCGGCCAGCGGCGCAGAGGCGAACCGCTCGGCGAGGATCGACCTCGCGACGGGGCTGTTCGCGGCGAAGCTTGCGACATCGGCGAACCGCTCGTCATCGACCAATTCGGCCAGGCCCATCACCCGACAAGTCTCGGGCCAGTAGTGGAATCCCTGCAGGCACGCCAATTGCAACCAGTGCCCGTCCGACGTCTGGTAGGTGGCCACCAGCGGGTTGCCCACATCTGTGCCGACCGGGAACTGGCCCCACGGATGGTTCAACTCGTGCGACAACGCGATGGCGGCCCCCATCGCCCACATTCCGGTGGCGAGAAGCGACACGTCGACAACCGGCGGCTGGCCCGTGCGCTCGCGATGCAGCAGTGCCGCCGAGATGCCGCCCGCGATGGTCATCGCGCCGATCGAGTCGCCGTACGCGGGCGCGGGTTGGCCCGGAATCGCCTCGAATTCAACGGGTTTGGCCCCGTAGGCGACCCCGGCGCGGCACCAGTATCCCAACACGTCATATCCCCCGCGATCGGCGTCCGGGCCGCGCGAGCCGAACCCTGATCCACGGACGTAAACGATGTTGGGATTGGCGGCCCGGATGTCGTCGACGTCGATGCGCAGCTTGGAACGCACCGCGGGCAGCTTGTTGGTCAGGAAGACGTCGCACGTCGCCGCCAACTTGTAGAGGATGTCGACGCCTTCGGGCGTGCTCAAATCCAAACCGATGCTTCGCTTTCCGCGATTGGAGTGTTGCAGCAGCGGATGCCATGCACCACCGTCGAGGCCCAGGTTGCCGGTCGACATGATGCCGCGCATCGCGTCGCCGCGCTCGGCGGGTTCCACCTTGATCACGTCCGCGCCCCAGTCGGACAGGATCGCCGAAGCCGCGGGAACGAAGGTGTGCTCGGCGACCTCGAGGACGCGGATCCCTTGCATCACAGCGGTCATGGCAACTGTCCTAACTGTCGATCGGTCATCGGTCCTCGAGGATCATTTCGGCGGCCCGCCAGGCCATCGCCATGATGGGGCCGTTGAGATTGCCGGCCACCATCGTCGGCAGGATGGACACGTCGACGACGCGCAGCCCGGGCACCCCACGCACACGCAGGCGGGCGTCCAACGGGTCGGATTCCGCCGGGCCCATCGCGCACGCCCCGGACGCGTGATACCCGGCGCCGCCGTAGAGCAGTCCCGCCCGCAGGATGCTGTCGTCGTCGTCGACCGCGGGCCCGGGTTCGATCTCGGAAAAGATCATGTCGGCCACGGGATGCTGCTCGACGATGTCCCGCATGCGCCGGAACATTGCCACCGATACCCTTTTGTCGTAATCGGTTTCGAGGTATGCGACCTCGACGCGCGGCGGCTGACTGGGATCGGCCGATCGAATCCGCACCGAGCCCTGACTGGTCGGCCGCAGAACGAAGCCCAGGAGGGATAGGCCCGCCCGGCCTTCGATGCCCCCGTCAACGGGCCCGACACCCAACGAGAAGGGTGTCATGAGCACTTGCGCGTCGGGCCGTTCGCTGGCCGGGTCGGCGCGGATGAAAGTGAGCATGTCGTAGGCGGCGGTGCCGATCGGCCCCTTGCGGGTGGTCAGATAGCGCAGCCCCGCGCGCGCCTGGCCAACGGGGGTGGACAGAAACCGGTTGTATCCCTTGTTCTCGTTGAGCCGCATCTGCAGCGGTATGCACCGGTGCTCGCGCAATCCTTCGCCGATTCGCGGGCTGTCCACCCTGACGTCGACGCCGGCCGCGGTCAATACTTCTTTCGGCCCAATCCCCGACAGTTGCAACAGCTTCGGAGTTGCCAAACTCCCGCACGAGACGATCACCTCGCGGGAGGCCCGAAGCTCCTGCTTGCCCTTGGCCGAACTCACCTCCACACCCACGGCGCGATCGGATTCGAAGACGATTCGTTGGGCGATTGCGCCGGTCAGCACCGTGAGGTTGGGCCGCTTCATAGCGGGGTGCAGAAAAGCCCTCGCGGAGTTGACTCGTTTACCCTTCCGCATCGTGGCCGCGGTGTACCCGGTGCGCTCCTCGTCGGAGGCGTTGATGTCCTCGACCCGCTTGATGCCCAGAGTGGTCGCGGCATCCATCAGCGCCTCGGAGACCTCGTCGTGGGTGTTGATAACGCTTACACCGAGGGGGCCGCCGGCGCCGCGGACCGCGGAGGGGCCCAGACTGTGATCCTCGATAGTCCGGAAGACGCGCAGCATCTGGTCCCAACCCCAGCCGGGATTGCCGCGGGCGACGATATCGTCGTAGTCGGCCGCCTGCCCCCTGTTGTAGACCAGCCCATTGATCGAACTCGACCCGCCGAGTAGCTTGCCCCTGACCCAATGCTCCTGCTGTCGGTGCGGCCCAAACGGTTCCACGTCGTATTCCCACACGTAGCGCGGGTTTTTCATCAAGAACGCGAAGCCCTTGGGCATTGACACCAACGGGTTGCGGTCGGTGCCGCCAGCCTCGAGGAGCAAGACTTTGTTGCCGGGGTCGACACTGAGCCGATCTGCCAATACGCACCCCGCGGACCCGCCGCCCACTACGACGTAGTCGAACTCGCTCACCGTCAGCCCTTCCGAGTCGGCGTACTCGCTGTACGAGAACAGTGTTCTCAGCAGAGTAGCCTCGGCGGTTCAGCGACGGAAGTACCTCAGCGAATCCCTAGCGTCGAGGCGGCGCTGCGCGCGCCTGACGATTGAGATGATCGGCAGCAATTCTCGAACCCGGTGGCATCGTCACGGGGCGAGCTCGTTGCGTGTTGGTGTAGTCGGTCTGGGAACCGGCAAGCCGTTCGGCCGCAAGGCCTACGGTCGAATGCCGTATCCCTCGCCGTCGTCGGCCAGGTAAGTGACGTCGTACCACCGCCTCGGCGGCCGGACGGTGGCGTCGTACTCCTCGGTCGGGGTCGCCCGCTCCAGCCGGACGTCCGTCAACTGCGGATTGTTCGCGCGGACATAGTCTTCCAGCTCAGCGAGCAACGCCTCGCCGGTCAGACTCGTCTCCGCGAGCGCCCTCGCTTCGCGCTTCGCCCAACTCACGCGTCTATATTGCCCCGGCCCTTGCGGCCGGCCGCGACGCGCTCGGCTATGTGGCCATCCGCCCGTCGAGCAGGATGCCAAGGCGAACGGCGCCGTCTCTGCGGTGCACACCCTCGATGCGCACCTCGATGTCTGGCCGCCGTGGCTTGCCGGCGGTCGACGTGGCCGGGTTCTCGAAGGTGATCATCGCCGATCTCCTCTCTCGCTGGGCCCCCGCTTTCTTCAGGGTGCGCCTGCTTTGCCGACTATTCGGGGTGCGACACGGTCACGATTAGGGCAAGACGGTGTGCATCAGCATCACGTCGTATGCCGACCACAGCGACAGGTTGAAGTAGAGGTCCCGGCCCGACGACCAGGGGTGGATCATCGGCGCATAGATGCCGCCGGGCATCGAGAACGACGACACGAGCGGTTGCTCGGGGCTCCACGGTCCCTGCGGGGCGGGCGCGGTCCGCGCCACCACGTCGTTGCTGCCGCCGTTGGTGTAGAGCACCAGGTACTGCTTCAGGTAGCTGTTGTACTGGGCCGACATCTCGCCTACCGGGCCGGGGAAGATCGGCGTCGCCGCGCCCGGGTTGTTGGGGACCCAGCGGCCGCCCTCGTCGCCGTTCCAGTACTGATATTTGGTGAGGTCGGGCAACTGGCCCGGTGGCACTCGCGACAGGAATGCGGCGCCGCCGCGCCCCGAAGGGGTTCCGAACTGGTAGAGGTAACCGTCGTTGCCCTTCATGAACGCACCCATTTGGAAGTTCTCGTTGCCGGGGGTGAACCCGGCTCCCGGGATGGCGTCCGCGGAGGCCGTCCGGATCGAAGTCGGGAAGATTCCCCAATTCTGGCCATTGTCATTGGACCTGGCGATCGCCGAGTAGTTCGTGGACCATTCGCCGTCGCGGCCCCACTGCCGGATGGACATGTAGCTCATGTACTGCGTCCGGCCGATCGAGATGCCGGCGGTCGGGATGATTCCCGTCTCGTGCGCGGCCTTGTGGATCGTGTTGACGACCTGCTTGGACAGGCTTGTCGTCCACACCGGTGACCCGGAGTACCGATCGTTGGGGAGGCCGTCCGCGATGTGGATGCCGTGCGACAGGTCATGGTCCGAGCTGCGGAACAACGTGTTGTAGCGCCACTGCTGGCCCTTGACTTTGCAGTAGCCGAAGGTGTCCCCGAACGCCATCAGAACCTGGCGATTCATGGGATCGCCGTTGTCCCAGGCGATCCCGAGGTCGGTACCCGAGATGCTGAAACGCTGCAGGGTCTTGTTCGGGCCGTCGGGCCCGGTCACCCAGTCGACGAGCGACGTGGGCGCGCCCGCGATCGAGGGCGGCGGTGGCGCCGGCTGCGGCTGCGGGACCGGGGCGGCGTTGGGCTGCAGCTGACCGGCGTTCGGTGGCTGCGGCAGACCGGGTACGGGCGGATTGGGCCCGGGCGGGAGGACCTCGGCCTGGGGTCTCATCGGGGCGACCTGGCGACCCGGAGTCGTCGGTTTGAGGAACTGGGAGATCAGCGGGCCCAGCCTGGGCAGGGGTGCCTGGTCATTCGTGTGCGTCGGCCGGCGTCCGGTCGGCGGCTGGACGACCGGCTGGGGTGCGGGCATCGCCGGCGGCGCGACGGGCGGCTCCACGTTCGCTTCCGGTGCGCCACACGGGGTGGCAAAAGCCATCGGCGCGGGCCCGACCACGAAGACGAGTCCGACTGCGGCCGCCGACGCCATCGAGAGCGACACACTTCGAAGAATCGCCGACATGTAACACCTTTCGAGCGGCGGGACACCGCATTGACGTCCGCAGTTGGCTCATGTGACGATAGTGATTAGAGCGGTTGTTGTGACTAGTGATGCGACGATAGGTATCCATCCGTGACCGTGTCGCAACGCGGCCGATCGCACGGGAATTGCGCGTATCGAGCGATTAGCTCGCGCACCTCCTGGGCTAACGCCATCACCCTGCGAGCCGGCTGCCGTTTTCCGCAGTAGACCGCTCGGAACTTCCCGTAACCCATGGCGGTCGAGCGACGTTCTCGCCTTGTTTGCAGGTGTTGCCGCGCCGATTTCGGTGTTATTCTTCCGTGACATGTTGATCCGTATAACGGGTTTAAGTGATTCGCTATGCGGGTCTTGTCTTCGAGCAGGGAGGTCCTGATGAAAGACCAGCGCAACGCACTGCTGACGATCGCCGGCGTTTCCGTCGCCGCGGCGGCTTGGCTGGGCCACGGCGCCGGTCCCGCCATGACCGCGGCACCGGCGGGCACCGAAACCCAGGCGCCCACCACCACGCCCACCCCGCTCACGACCCTGGCGCCGCCGTCGACTCTCTCCGCGCCGCCGGCCCCGTCGGCGCCACCGGCACCGCCGCTTCCGTAACGATCGTCGGCGATGGGAGTGGCTTCGCGCCGCTGAACCGAGCGCGTGCCCGCCCGCCTCTGAGCGTCAATCCGGTCGCGACGTCCGGCCACCCCAACTTGTCGCTGTGCGGCGGCGGGCACTCCCGCCTGTGCCCGTTTCGTCGTGATTACGGGACCCGTGAGCCGGACGGCCGCGACGGGCGCACGGGCGGGAGACCGTGCGTCGAGCGTCCTCGCCAGGTACGCTCCGATCCGCCAGCACACCCGCCGTCGCCGCGGTCTAGCAGTAACGCCGGTCTCGGCAAACTCGGTCGGCGCCCCGGGTGGGCGGCCCGCCGAGGAGGGCGACCATGAGTGACCGTAATGGCCTGCGTGGCAACCTATTCGAAAGCCAGGCGTATCTGCGCCGCGTGGTCGCCGCATCCATGGCCGGCACGGTCGTCGAATGGTACGAGTTCTTCCTCTACGGCACCGCCGCAACCCTGGTCTTCAGCAAGGTGTTCTTTCCCCGCGGCGGCAACGAACTCGACGCGATCCTCGCCGCCTTCGTGACCTACGCCGTCGGCTTCGCCGCCCGCCCGCTCGGTGGGATCGTCTTCGGTCAGCTCGGCGACCGGTACGGCCGCAAGAGGCTGCTGCAGCTCAGCCTGTTGTTGGTCGGTGTCTCCACGTTCGCGATGGGGTGCCTGCCCAGCTTCGCCCAGATCGGGTACTGGGCCCCGGCGCTGCTCGTGGTGCTGCGGTTCGCACAGGGCTTCGCTGTCGGCGGCGAGTGGGGCGGGGCGGTCCTGCTGGTCGCCGAGCACAGCCCGACGTCCAGTCGCGGCTTCTGGGCCAGCTGGCCGCAGGCCGGCGTGCCGGGCGGAAACATGCTGGCCACCGTCGTGCTGCTGATTCTCACCTCGACGCTGTCGGACCGGGCATTCCTGAGCTGGGGCTGGCGCGTCGGCTTCTGGTTGTCCGCGATCGTCGTGCTGATCGGCTATTACATCCGCACCAAGGTGACCGACGCGCCGATCTTCTACGAGGCGCAACGGCAGCTGGAGCGGGTCAGTACCGCCCGCGTCGGCGTGGTCGAGGTGTTAAAGCGTTACCCACGTGGCGTTTTCACCGCCATGGGCATGCGTCTCGGCGAGAACACGATGTACTACCTCGTCGTCACCTTCTCGATCACCTATCTGAAAGTCCACGTGCACGCCGACACCAAGACCATCCTGTGGTGGCTGCTGGTGGCGCACGCGGTCCACTTCGTCGTCATCCCGCTGGCCGGACGACTCAGTGACCGATTTGGCAGGCGCCCAATCTATTTCATCGGTGCGATCAGCGCGTGCACCTGGGGCTTCTTCGGGTTCCCGATGATGAACAGCGGCCGTAACGCCGTCATCTTGTCGGCGATCGTCCTCGGCCTGGTGATTCACGGCCTCATGTATGCGGTCCAGCCCGCGGCCATGGCCGAGATGTTTCCCACCCGGATGCGCTATTCGGGGGTGTC
>NZ_LZJB01000486.1:0-9852 GCF_001666895.1 Mycobacterium sp. E3298 | reverse complement strand
CGTCGTCAGCCTCGCCGCGATCTTCGCCGTGCCCTTCGCCACCGACAGCGGCGCACGGTTTCCCGTCCGGGATCTGTTGCTGTTCTGCACGTTGGTGGTCGTGCTGGTGACTCTGATCGGGCAGGGCAGCACTTTCGGGCCGGTCGTGCGTGCCCTCGGCGTTCACGCGAAGGCCGTGGACGAAGTGCGCCTGCGTAATCGGGCGCGCACGGCCGCCGTGCGCGCCGCCCTCGAGACCCTCGACGAGCTGGGTCACAAAAGCGAAGCGGACGCCAGGGCGATCGACGTTGTGCGAAGGCAGTTGCGCGCCCGGCTCGAGCGGTATCAACGTCGGCTCGATCTGCTGTCGGATTCCGACGACGTACCGAACTATCCCGAATACGAGGCGGCCGTCGCGATCCGGCGGGTGGCCATCGATGCCGAGCGCGACGAACTCGTGCGCTGGCGTGACGCGGGCATGCTGCCCGATCGGAGCCTTCGGGTGCTCGAACGCGAACTCGATCACGAAGAGGTGACGTTGCCGACCACCCGGCTCTGAGACCGGCGCGGCCGGTGAAGATCCCAATGCGGTTGCCGCCCAACGGTTATGACGGCGCAAGCCAAACCAGCGCGGCGACCGTCAGCGCCTGGGTCCCGGTGTCGAGGGTGGGCTGGATAACCGGCGCGAACGCGGGCGAATGGTTGACCGGGATGTCCTCGCTGGCGCGACCCGCGCTCACCGCCTGGTGATAGGTGTCGGGATCGGCGCCGCCGATACCCCAATAGCAGTAGGGCGTCCCCAGCGCCGTCGGAATGTCGCTGAAGTCCTCGCTCGCGGCCTGAAGCGGCAGCTCGCATGATCGCTCGCGGAAGAAATCGTCGAACGCGGCCCGCACCCGCTCGGTGACCGTGGAATCGTTGACCGTCGCCGGATAGTGATCGAAAAGCTCGAAGTCGGGATCCATCGGGGATCCGGACGCCTGGCATTCGGCGGTCACGATGCGCCGGATCGCATCCAGGACCCTGCCGCGGGTCTGCTCGCTGAAGGCGCGCAGGTTCAGCTCCAGCACGGCGTGGTCGCCGATGATGTTGCTCTTGGTTCCCGCCTCGATCCGGCCGATGGTCAGCACGGCCGAATCGGTCGGCGCGACCTCGCGGGAGACTACGGTCTGCAGCCGGATCACGATCATGGCGGCGAGCACCACCGGATCGACGGTGGCCTGGGGCATCGAGCCGTGGCCGCCGCGGCCATACACGGTGATCCGCATGCTGTCCGCGGTGGAGAGGACGGGCCCGGGTCGTGTGCCCACCCGACCGGCCGGAAAAGGCAGGACGTGCTGGGCGAGGGCGACGTCGACACGGCCGACCAGCGTTGCGAGATCGTCGTCGAGCATGGCGCGGGCGCCGTCACCGACCTCCTCGGCGGGCTGGAACAAGGCGATCACGGTGCCCTTCCACTCACCGCGGGCACCGGCCAGCAGCGCGGCCGCCCCGAGCAGGCAGGTCACGTGCACGTCGTGGCCGCAGGCGTGCATCACCGATACCCGGTTGCCGTCCGCATCGGTGGCGGTGGCGGTGCTGGCATACGGGAGGCCGGTGTCTTCCTTGACGGGCAGCGCATCCATGTCGGCCCGCAACAACACGGCCGGGCCGTCGCCATTGCGCAGAATCCCGACGACGCCGGTGCCGCCGATGCCGTCGTGCACGTCGTAGCCGAAGCCACCCAGCCGCCGGGCCACGGCCGCAGCGGTCTCGCGCTCCTGGTGTGACAGCTCCGGGTGTTGGTGCAGATTGCGGTAGAACTCCTCCTGCCAGGCACGGGCGTCACGCAGCCCCGCGAGCACCCGCGTGAACACCGAGTTAGCGGCTGTCCCCATCGTTGAGGCCCTCCTCCGTCTGGTGGTCCCGGGGCGCCGGCGGGCGGGAGCGCCGCCGCGAGAAAAGCGTCGGCGGCGACCAGGCACCCACGGCGGGCAACATCCAGCCACGCCACTGAGCAAGCCAGCACAGCACCGTCCCGGTCAGTGTGCCCACCAACAGCCCGGGGGTTGGGTGGTCGCGGTAGTTGAAGAGCACGAGCACGCCGCTCGCCGCGAGGGCGCAGGTGGCGTACAGGGTGTTTCCGCCGAAGATCCCCGGGACGCGACGCATCACGATGTCCCGCGTCGCTCCGCCGCCGACCGCGGAGATCGTGCCCAGCAGCAGCGCCGCCAGCCAGCCGAGCCCCACGGCCAGCGTCTTGTGCGCACCGGTTGCCGCCCAACATCCCAATGCCAGCGCGTCCACGATCGGCCATACCCAGTTCCACACCCGGCCCTCGACCCGGAAGGCGAACGCGAACGCCGCCCCGGCGAGGGCGGTCAGCAGATAGGCGTAGTCGGTGAGCGCGACCGGGGTGCCACGCTGCAGCAGAGTGTCGCGGAGCATGCCACCCCCCAGACCCGACAACACGGCGAGGGCCGCGAACCCGACGGGGTCCAGCTTCTCCTTCCGCGCGATCACGCCGGCCAGCAGGGCGTTGCCGAACACCCCGGTCAGGTCGACCGCACGGAACAGGTCCGCCATTGTCAGGCCGGCGGGCGTCACACCGAAACCCCTTTCCCCGGCCGGGCCGGGTATCCGCGCAGACCGGGCCGACGCACCTGGGCGCACGACCACCGGGTCTCACCGAAATTGCTGCGGTGCAACGGTGTTCGATGCAACATCGCGCTAGGGTTGGCCGGGTTTGAGCCGCACGAACAGGGCGTCGGCTTCGGTCAGCAGCGTGTCGCCGTCGGTCAGCCGGCCGGAGACGAAGATCTTGCGCCCGTCCACCCGGTCGACGCCGGCGTCAAACTGCAGCTCCTTTTCGATGGGCACGATGTTGCGGTAGTCGATCTTGAGGTAGGCCGTGCGCTGGCGCCGGCTCCCGGTGAGCAGAACCGCCGTCAGGCCGAGGACGGTGTCGAACAGCATGCCGAGCGAACCGCCGTGCACCGCGCCGTTGCGCCCCAGATGGAACCGGGCGAAACGCGCCCAGCCGTGCACGCGGCCGTCGTCACCCCTGCGGGCGGACATGGGAACCGTCAGGACGTTGCCGCGCATCGGCAGGTCCATGCGGCGGCCCGAGGGCGCCGCCCACTCGTCGGCGTCGTACGGGGCGAGCAACTCCGAGAGCTTCTCCAGCTGGTTCGCCGCCTCGGTGATCACCTGGTCGGGGGCGTCGACGGCGCGAGCGTGGTCCTGCAGCTTGCGCACGGCCTCGATGAACCGGCCGTAGTCGGGACCGCCCTTGGTCGTCGGTTCGGGCGGGTTGAACCCGCCGCCAGAGTGCCTGGCCTGTCCGCTACTCACCCGGACACCGTATCCGGTGGTCAGACGGTGTTCTGACCTCCCGCGGTCGACAGCGCCTCGAACTCGTCGTCGCTCAGCTCGATCTGGGCGGCGGCGACGTTCTCCTCCAGGTGCGCCACCTTGGACGTGCCTGGGATCGGCAGCATCACCGGCGACCGTTTCAGCAGCCAGGCCAGCGCCAGTTGGGACGCGCTCGCGTGGTGCTCGCCGGCGATGCGTTGCAGCGGGCCGTCGGGGGCGGCCAGCGGCCCGGCCGCCAGCGGGAACCACGGGATGAAGCCGATGCCCTGGCTGGTCGCGGCGTCCAGCAGCGGTTCGGCCCCGCGGGCGGACAGGTTGTACATGTTCTGCACCGAGACGATCTCGGTGATCCGCTGGGCCTCGGTGAGCTGATCGACGTTGACCTCGGACAGGCCGATGTGGCGGATCTTGCCCTCGTTCTTCAGCGCCAGCAGCTCGCCCACCTGGTCGGCCAGCGGAAAGTCACGGTCGATGCGGTGCAGCTGGAACAGGTCGATCGTGTCGACGCCCAGGCGGCGCAGGCTCATCTCGCATTCCTGGCGCAGATAGCTCGGGTTGCCCAGTGGGATCCAGACGTCGGGGCCGGTGCGCAGCAGACCCGCCTTGGTCGCGATGACCAAGCCGTCGTAGGGATGCAGCGCCTCGCGAATGATCTCCTCGGCGATGTACGGGCCATACGAGTCGGCGGTGTCGATGAAGTTCACGCCGAGTTCGACGGCGCGCCGCAGCACGCGGACCGCTTCGTCGCGGTCGGCGGGCGGGCCCCAGACGCCCTTGCCGGTCAGGCGCATGGCACCGAAGCCGAGCCGGTTGATGGTCAGGTCGCCGCCGAGTGTGAACGTTCCGGACGCTTGGCTTTTTGGTGCAACGGTTTCGGAGTTTTGTGCAGTCACTTTTACGACCGTACGCCGTAAATGTGGCCCCATCTCGGCGTGGCAAGCTGGACGGGTGGACTTGGGAGCGCTCGAGGAACTGCCGTTGACCTACCCCGAGGTGGGGGCGACCGCATCCGGCAATTTGCCCGCCGGATACGGCCACCTGCACACGGAGAAGCAGATCGGCACCGGGCAGCAGCGCTTCGAACGCGCCGCCGACGCCGTCATGCGCTGGGGCATGCAGCACGGCGCCGGCCTGCGGGTGCGGGCCAGCTCTGAGGTTGCCGAGGTCGGCACGGTCGTGGTGGTGCGCATGGGTTTTCTGCCCGCGCCATGCCGGGTGGTGTACGTCATCGACGAGCCCGACATCCGCGGATTCGCCTACGGCACACTGCCCGGACATCCGGAGTCAGGCGAGGAACGGTTCGTCGTCCGGCGGGACCCCGCGACCTCCGCGGTGTTCGCGGAGGTAACGGCGTTCTCGCGGCCGGCGACCTGGTGGAGCAAGGCCGCCAGGCCCGTGGTGTCGGTGGCTCAGCGCCTCATCGCCAAGCGCTATCTGCGTGGGGTCTGAGCCGGCAGCGCCGGCGTCCGCCGCCGAGTGTCACGCGAGCGTGTCTCCCGCCGCCGAGCGTCAGGCCAGCGTGGCTCCCGCCGTCGAGCCGGGGCTCCGCCCGCTTGCGGGGGACACGCCAGCGTCGCGGGTGGACGCTAGGAACCCCAGCGAGCCAGCAAACACTCTGCGCCCGAACACATTTCGTCGATCACCTCGGCCACCGACGCGTCGTCGCGGATCATCCCGACGCCCTGACCGGCGTCCACCGGGGCGACCCGGCGGTCGTCGGCGGCGATCGAGGCCTCGAGTTCGTCGCAGGCCTGCGGGTTGAGCGCGTCCTCCTTGCCGGTCCAGCGCTCGACGAAGTCGTTGGTCAACACCCGCGACGGGAACCGCGCGGGCCACGGCCGCGCCTGGGCGACGTCGAAGGCCCGGGTGACCGCGGTGTCGGTGGCCCGGGCCGCGATCAGCGCACGGCGGCTGCCGTCACCGGAGAGCGCCTCCGGACACGCGGCCAGGCGGGTGCCCACCCACGCCCCGCTCGCCCCGGCGGCCAGCACGGCGGCCAGGCTGCGCGCCGACGCCACGCCGCCCCCCGCGAGGACAGGCACCGAGACGGCGTCCAACACGGTGTCCAGCAACGGCAGCGTCGCCAGCGTCGTCTCACCGTGCCCGCCGCCCTCCGATCCGCGGGCCACCAGGATGTCGACGCCCGCGTCGGCCGCCTGGAGAGCGCCGAGGCCGTCGTAAACCTGTGTGGCGGTGGGGATTCCGGCGTCGTGCGCCTTCGCGACCCACGACCAGTCGGTCCCGAAACTGACCGACAGCAGGGCCGGACGCGCCGCCAGGGCATCCTCGAACAGGCCCGCCTCGGTACGCATCACCCAATCGACCAGGCCGATGCCGAACGTCCCACGCACGTGCTGCAGCTGGGTTTTCAGCAGTTCCCTCGTCGCCACGCTGCCCATGCCGACCATGCCCAGGCCGCCGGCCGCCGTGACCGCCGCGGCCAGCCGGCCCCCGGCGACCCCGCCCATCGGCGCGTTGACGATCGGTACCCGCAGCCCGAATTCCCTTGACCAGGGCGTCGAAAGCATGCGGCTAGTGAGCCGACGGCAGGGTCTTGAGCACCGTCAGCATGACCACCGAATCCTCGACCGCGCGCAGGGCGTGCCGCTCCGCCGGGATCGCGACGTAGTCGCCGGTTTTGCCTTCCCAAGCGTCATCACCGGCGGTCAGGCGCACGTGGCCCTGCAGCACCTGCAGCGTCGCCTCGCCGGGGCTGTCGTGTTCGGAAAGTTCATGCCCGCCAAGCAAAGCCAGCACAGTCTGCCGGAGCTCGTGGGTGTGGCCCCCATGGATGGTGTGGGCGGCCCGGCCGCTGTGGGTTTCCTTGGCCTCGGCCAGCTTTTCGGACGCGAGGCTGGTCAACGAAATCGATTCCATAGCTGAGTCCTTTGTGGTTGAGCGGACGCGATCACCCCGTCAGTAGCAGTATCCCCGCCGCGACAAGCGCGGCCACCTTGACCACCTCGAAGCCGACGTAGCCGTAGTGGGCCCGCGAGCGCGGCCCTTCGGACCCGGCGAGCACGCTGTCGGAGCGGCGCGTCAAACGGGGGCGCACGGCGATCAGCTGCAGGGCAAGCGCTCCCACCGCGACGAAAGCCGCCGCGGCGACACCCGCCGGCGTCGGGCCCGCGACCACGATCGCCGACAGCACAAGCGCGAAACAGACCTCGACGGTATTGAGGGCACGAAACACCAGCCGCCCGATGCCGAGCCCGACCTGCAACGTCACATTCGGTGCGCGGAACTTCAGCGGGGCCTCCAGGAACGAGATCGCCAGCACCATGCCGAGCCACACGAAGGTCACCGCGACGGCCACCGCGTGGCCGGTGCTCACTTGGCGGCCTTCTGCGGCTTCAGGTGCGCCAGGCAGAGATCGGGCTCGACGAACGCCTCGAGCCGGTCGACCGAGACGGGCGCACCCCAGGTCTCCATGGCGCCCTGCATGAGGCCGAGGTGCACCGGACAGACGACGGTCGTCCGGTTCTCGGCCAGTTCCAGGAACGGGCAGTGCCGCAGCCCGACCTGTTGCTCCCCGTCGGCCGCCCGGCGCTCGGGCGCGAAGCCGAGTTCGTCGAGCATGTTGACCAGGTGGTCGATCGCGTCGTCGGCGCTGGGGGGATTCATCGGAACCGACTGCAGGCTGGCATCGAGCTTTCTCCCCCAGGCCCGCCCCGCGGCCACCGCCTTGGCGCCGGCGTCGGGCTCACCGGCGAACGCCGTGGCAAGCACCTCGGCGAGCAGGCGATAGTGCCGCGTCCCGCCGCGGTCCATCTGGCGGACCGCACGGAACATCAACGGTGGGCGGCCCGGCCCCTTGCGGTCCAGCTCGACGTGCTCGACCTGCCCGTCGCCGACCAGGCTGTCCAGGTGGAATCGGACGGTATTGGGGTGCACGCCCAGCACGTCGGCGATAGCGGCGATGCTCATGGGGTCGGGCGACGTCCGCAGCACCCGCAGCACCTCGCGGCGGCGGCTGGCGGACTCCCCGACCGACGTGCGCGGCACATTCACGGGTCCCTCACGCTCCTTCCGCTTGGTCGGCCCTCGGGTGAGCGGCCACCAAAGGCGTGTCTACACCGAGCGGACCCAACTTGGCCGCCCCACCCGGTGACCCGAGGGGGGCGTCTCGCCCCGGCAGCGTTTCGGTGAAGAACGCTTCATTGTCGGCCAGGTGCGGTTTGAGCTCGCCAGGCAGGTCGTCTTCGTAGTAAATGGCGTCCACGGGGCACACCGGCTCGCACGCTCCGCAATCCACGCATTCGTCGGGATGAATGTAGAGCGCCCGGCCACCTTCGTAGATACAGTCAACGGGGCACTCGTCCACACAGGCGCGGTCCAACACATCGATGCACGGGTTTCCGATCACGTACGTCATGCCCGACAGTTTACACAATAGTACTTGTAAAAACGAGGCAATTGGGAGCACCGGCCGGGGTTCATTTGGAAGACCCTGTGCGACAGGCTTTCTGATGGTCAAGCCGCCGACCGTCGCTCGGCTTCCCGCGGCGGACCGCGGCGGCGACCCGGTGGCGCGCATCTGGCCGCGGGCCCGGCCCGGCGAAGGCCACCGGCGCCCATAAACCCCGATGTCGAGCGCCTTCGTTTAAATGCTCTGAGCCGAAGCGGGTTTCGCGCCTTCCAGGTGGGCGAGCCGGTAGACCTCGATGAGCCGGGCCACATCGGTCGGTGTCACGATGCCGACGACCTGGCCGGCGTCGAAAACCAGGGCGCGGCTGCGCGGGCCGGCGGGGGCCATCCGCTCCAGCAGGGTGGTCAGCGGCTCCTGCGGTGCGCCGGAGGGCACCTCCTGCAGCGGCTGCGCGATCTCCGCCACGGTGGCGGTGGCGCGCCGCTCGGGTGCGACATCACGCAACTGCCGCAAGGTGATCAGACCCGAAATGGTCCCGCTCTGGTCGACGACGGGGTACGCGGAGTGCCGGTCGCCGAGCACATAGCGCTGGACGAAATCGTCGACGGTGATCCACCCGGGAGCGGTGTGCGGGCGGGCGGTCATCGCGTCGGCGACGCGCACTCCGGCAAACATCTGCTGGGTCGCAATCCGCGTCTCCTCTTCGCGGCTGGCGGCGAAGATGAACCAGCCGATGAACGCGAGCCAGACCCCACCCACCACACCGCCGAGCAGAAATTCGGCCAGCCCCAGCCCGATCAGGATGAAGGCGACCACCCGCCCGGCGTGGGCGGCGCCGATGCTTGCGCGGACGCTGTCGCCGTGGCGGCGCCAGAGGACGGCCCGCAAAACCCGGCCACCGTCCAACGGTGCGCCGGGCAGCAGATTGAACAGGCCCAGCAGCAGGTTGATGCCGGCCAACCAGGAGGCGACGCCGACCGCGATCGGCGCGGCGCCCACCTCCGGCAGGACAGCGACCAGGCCGCCGAAGACGGCGGCCAGCGCGAGGCTGGTGGCCGGCCCGGCGATCGCGATCCGGAACGCCGCCGTCGGCGTCTTCGCCTCACCGCCAAGGGTGGTGACTCCGCCGAACAGCCAGAGCGTCACGCTGCCCACGGGGACCCCCGCGCGGCGGGCGACGACGGCATGCGCGAGCTCGTGCGCCACCAGCGACGCCAACAGCACCAGCGCGCCGCACGCCCCGGCGACCCAGTAGGCGACGGGCGAATACCCTTTGACGCTGCCGGGCAGCATGCTGGCCAGGCTCCAGGTGAACAACCACAGGATCACCAGCACGCTCCAGTGGACCTTCACCGGGAAGCCGGCGATCCGCCCGATTGGGATCGCGTCGCGCACCTCGAACCTCCAAAGTCGTTGAGGGAAGCGGCCCGACTGCCGCCTCGTGTCCGAAAGTAGTGCGACGCGACTGTTACCACTAGGGCCGTTGGACCCCGGCGAACGCCGATCAAGCCGCCGGACGGCGGGGGCGGTGATGACTTTGGGCCCGATCCGCAATCTCCGCGTGACGGACTACCGGCGCCGTGTCACGTAATTTGGCATGCGGTTCCGGCTGAACAAAGGAGCATCGCGGGTATGGGTGGTATCCCACCGTTGTTGTTGACGGACTCTGACGTGGACGCCCTGGCTTGCGAGTTCCTTCAGTCGCGGTATCTCGGCCCGATCTACGCCGACTGGTCCCCCGATCGACGCCTCGACACGTTCCTGCGCCGCCGCGGCCTGTCTCGCGTAGCCGATGACGGCGACCTGTCCAACACCGTCTTGGAGCGCATCCTGGGCCAGGTCGGTCGGGCCCCCCGGCTGGCGCGCCATTAAACTTGCGGCGCAAGCAAATCGGGACGATTCGGACCACATCGACGCTCCGCCGATTCCCGCCACGACGGTCACACCGTTGCTCCCGCTCACGCCCCGCGGTCAGCCCACAGCGAGAGCGTCCTCCAGCTCGGCCAGGCACTCCTCGGTCAGCGGGATGAAGTTCTCGATGTCGGGTACCACGTCACGACCCGCGGCGTAGCCGAATCCGACCCGGTCGGCGTACAAGCACGTCGTGATGTTGAGTGCGTGACCGTCGTAGACCGTCGACACCGGATACA
>NZ_LZJB01000485.1:0-20299 GCF_001666895.1 Mycobacterium sp. E3298 | reverse complement strand
GCAGCATTAAGCGCGGCAATGAATCCAGGGTCGTGCAGGGGATCGCTGGGAGTGTCGAGCTTGATGCCCTTGCCCTTGAGGTCGTCGATCATGATGCCGATGGCCCGTTCGATCGTGATGTCGTCGGAGCCGTCCATGTTCTTTTTGAGTTCCTCGAAGTCGGAGAACACTTCGGCGGACCAGTGGACCAGGAAACGCAACTCGTCGGTGTGGTGGCGGGCGATGACGTCGTCGCCGTTCTTCAGAAGCCAGTGGTCGGGGTCGGCCGGGTCGCCGGCGAAGACGGTGTCGAAGGCCAGCCCCGGCGGAATCTGTTGTTCCAGCGGCCCGTTGGCTTCTCCGCGGTGCACCATCATCTCGTTCTGAACGACCACTCCGCGGTTATTGATCGGCGGCAAGACCCGGGAGGGGGGCTTGAGTGGGCCGTCGGGCCAATAGGTAAAACCGGACCCCTCGTCGAGGGAGAACCAGGTGATGACCTGAGCCATTTTGATGAGGTAGTCGGTGAACAGACCGGACTTGCCCATCACGCTGCACAGCCAGGTGGGGGCGTTCTCGTGGCGTACACCGCGAAAGCTCGGCGAGTCCAGATGGCCGGGATCGCGGTTGGCGCAGGGGCCGTTGATGTTGAACAGCATCATCTCAGGCTTGGCGTACTCGGCGTTCCAGTAGCTCTTGGCGTGCTCGAGGAACGTGGCGTTGTAGAAGCAGTCGTGCAGCTCAGGGAAGAGGATGGCCCCGTAGTTGGCCAGGTAGCCACGGAACGTCGGCGTCAGAAAGAGGTCCAGCGACGGAGTGAATCCCTCGGGGAAGGCACCGCTCATGGTGGCCATCAATTCGTCGGCCGACGCGAAGTGTTGGGCGATGATCAGCTTCCAAGGGCCGTGCGCGTGTACGACATTGAGCAGCCGCTCGCGTTGGTCGGTGGTGTAGACGTTGTCGATTTCGCGCGGCGGGGCGGCGGGCCGCAAAACGTTGGAAAGCTCCATCCGGCGCTCATCCGTAAGCATCAGCGGTCTCCTTCTGCATGTTTGGATTGGTGGGATTGTCTCCGGCACCGTCGTCGTACGGTCGACGCGTGTCCGGTGATCGGGACGTCAAAATGGGAGCGGATTGGCGAACTTGGCGCCCAATGCCGCGCCGATTTCGGCGATGGCGAGCCGGCCGCGGGCGGTCGCGTCGGGGTACATCAGAAAGCCGTGGTAGGTACCCGGATAGCGGGTGAGGGTGGTCTGAACTTCGGCGTCCCGCAGCCGGGCCGCGTATCGCTCACCCCAGTCCCGGATTGGATCGCAGCTACCGGTGACCACGATCGCGGACGGCAGCCCAGAAAGGTCGGAGGCGTAGGCGGGAACCAGGTACGGGTCCTCGGGCGGCCCGGCATCTCCGTCGGCAAGTGCGTGCATGTAGTCGATGTCGTCGCGGGTGAGGAGCGGCGCGTCGGCCGTCGAAGCGACCGACGGGGCCGTCATGTCGCGATCCAGGCCCGGATACAGCAGCACCTGCGCGCAGATCGCCGGACCGCGGCGGTCACGCGCGGCCAGTGCAACCGCGGCCGCCAACGAACCTCCGGCGCTGTCGCCGACCACTGCGAGCCGGTTGGCGTCGACGCGTAGCTCCGCGGCTCGGCGTGATACCCATTCAGTGGCGGCGTAGGCGTCGTCGAACTGCGCCGGGGGTGCCGCTTCCGGGGCCAGGCGGTAGTCGACGGCGACAACGGTGGACATCGACGCCGAGGCGAGCGCGCGGGCCAGCGGTTCGAACGAGTGGTTGGATCCCATGACCAGGCCGCCGCCGTGGAAATACACCAGCACGGGTGTGTGGGAATCCTTGGTGGGACGGTAGATCCGCGCGGGTATCGGCCCGGCTGGCCCCGGGATGGTGACGTCGGTGACGCTGTCCATCTGTGGCATTGCCTCGGGCAGCGGCGCGGATTCGATCGCGGCTCGCACCGCGGCTAGGCCGCGTTGGCGCATCGGCGGGATCGTACCGAACGACGCGACTCGGGCGGCGGCGTCGGGATCCAGCGGGGGAGTCGGCACGTTAATGCCGCGCGGGGTCGAACCGGCGCTCGGTGCGCAATACCGGCGCCTGTTGGGACGCAAGGATATTGGCACGCTCTTGCATCGCCGACCGAACGTAGTCTGGATGGGTGAGCAGATAGAAACCGCCCTTTGCGGCTTGCTCGAACACCACCGCGGCAGCTGTCAGCGGGTCCATCGCGTCGGCCTTCAGGTCGAGCATGGCCGTACGGTGTGCCTCGGCAGCCGCGACGTCGGTTGCCTCATTGCCGTCGACGCCGCCGGCTGATTCGAAAATGTTGGACAGCACCGGGCCGGGCAGCACCGCCTGGACATGAATGTGGTGGTCGTGCCCGCTGGACTGTACTTCTAGGTCGAGACACTCGGTCATCGCCAGCACCGCATGCTTGCTCACAATGTAGGGCGTTTGCAATGGCATCGCGACGACCCCACCAACAGACGACACATTCCACACCCACGCCTGCTCAGGGCTCGCCATCATTCGCGGCAGAAACGCGCGGATGCCGTAGAAGACCCCGCTGATGTTGATGTCGACGATCCGCTGCCAGTTGACCACCGGGGTGTCCCACAGGTAGCCGAACTGTTCAATTCCGGCATTGTTCACCAGCAACCGCACCGGCCCGACATCGCGATAGGTCTTGTCGGCGAGTTCTTGCATGGCGACGGGATCCCTTACGTCGCAGACCATATCGACCGCGGTGCTTCCCGCGGCGGTGAGCTCCTGGCGCAGGGCGGCGATGCTGTGCGCATCGACATCGGTGAGCACCACGGTCATGCCCAATTTGCCGGCGTATCGGGCCATGCCGGCACCAAAGCCCGAGCCGGCACCGGTGATGACGGCGACGCCGCCAGAGAAGAGCTCTTGAACGGTCATGGTTGCGACGCGGTGGCGGTGTCGCTGTGCAGTTCGGATAGCAGCACGGAGTTGGTGGCATCCAGTACGACGTCCATATCGGTGAACTCCAGCCCATTGGGGCCTCGGCGCACGCCGACGTTGACCACCCCGCTGGACACCGCGAACGGCACGAAGTTGGCGATCTGATTGACGAAGATGTAAAAGCGGGCGCGGGTTACGCCGCTATCGGTGCCGGTGCGGTGCACGTTGGTGGCGTGGTGACGCAGCGGGTAGGGGCTTTGTTTGCGATGCTCGGACAGCCACTCGATGACCGCGTCACGACTGTCGAGTTGGGGCGACATCAGCTCCTCGAAAGGACTTGCGCCACTGTCGCTTCGGGTCAGGTAGTGCACATCGTGGGCGTAGCTGGCGGCCAGCTCGTCATAGTTGGCTTCGTCGTAGTGGTACCAGAAGGCGGCGATGAACTCCTGCAGTTCCGACAGCGTGATGTCGTTGCTCATGCCCACAGTCAATCCCGGCTGTGGCCCCGCTAACACCCCGGCGCCCGTTGAGTGGAACACCGTCCATGGCTCAGCCGCCGATCAGGCTCCATAGCCCGGCGGCTCCCGCCCCAAGCGCGGCCGACGTGACCTGTTCGTCCCAATATTGCACGGATCCGAACTCCCCCCGCCACACCAGGGCAGGCCGGGTGAACTCGTGTAGCCGGTGCTCCCGTGTGGTGCCGATCGCGCCATGAACCTGGTGAGCGTTACGCACCACCACGGAGGCGGCCTGGCCCACACACGAACGTGCCACCGAGACAAGGAAGGCGAGGTTGGAAGCCGACCACGCGCTAGTGACCGCCGCCGTCAGCGCCGCCTCGGTGGCCGATCGCGCCAGAGCCGCCTGCGCGGCGATGTCGGCGATCATGTTCTGCACGGCCTGAAATCGCGAAAGGGGTCGACCGAACTGGACGCGTGAGCTCGCGTGCTCGATCGAAAGCTCCAGAATCCGGTCCAGCGCCGCACACACTTGCACCCCGCGCACCAAGGCCGATTTCAGCCGCAGCTGGTCGACCACACTCGCCTCGAGGGGAACACCGCACAAGCCGGCGGGGTCGGCGACGACGATATCCCGTGGCTCGCCAATCGCATTGGCGCCGGGCGTGATATCCAACGACTCGGCATTGACGTCGGCGGCGTGATACTCGCCGCCCCGCTGCCAGATGACCACGATCTGTTGGGCGCGAGACGCCCAGGGCACGCCCCTCGCGGCACCCTGGGCATCGAGCAGGCACACGGTCCGCACCGCGTCGTCGCATGGCGATCCGCTGGCCTCCAGCAGCCAGCATGCCAATAAATCATGCTCAGCCAGAGGGATTCGCGCGCCGTGCTGAACGGCGACGGTCAGCAGCTGGGCCGCCTCATGCCAGCCGGCGCCGCTGCCACCGGAGTGCTCGGGGCCGGTCAGGCGCACCAGCCCGAGCTCGTCAAGCTGGTGCCATAGCTGCGCGTCACGATCGACAGCGGCGGGTGATTGCATTGTTCGGTACGCGCCGAACACCGCGCGCATCATGTCGATCAGGGCCGGGTCCACCGGGGCCGCGTCGATCGGTGAGGTTGTCACCGGATCCCCAATCCGCGGGCAATTACACCGCGCAACACCTCGTTGGTTCCGCCACGCAGGGTAAAGCCGGGGCGCTGGTCCAACGCGGCGGTTATCAGCTCCGAGGACGCCGCATCGACGCCGCCATGCCGCTCAGCGAGGTCGGCGATGTCACCTTCGACGGTGGTGCCCAGCACCTTGACCACAGCCGCGGCCACGTCAGCGGGCTCATGGCGCTCCAGGGCGCCCGCGACTGCGGTCGACATCTGGTGCAGGCCCGCGACGCGGGCCACCAGGCGTCCGAGGCTCTCATCTCGCGAAATGCGCTGGTTGGCCATGTTGGCGGTGGTCGCTGCGAGCAGAACGAATGTGGAGAGGAAGCGTTCGGGTCCGCTGCGCTCGAAACTCAGCTCGGACGTCACCTGCGTCCAGCCGGCACCGATGTCACCGAACACCATGGCGTCGGGCACGAATGCCTGGTCGAGGATCACCTCGTTGAAGTGATGGGCTCCGTTCATCGAAATGATCGGACGCACCTGCACCCCCGAACCCCTTAAATCGACGATGAATTGGCTGAGCCCGGCATGGCGCTGGCCTGGATCCACCGGTGCGGTGCGGGCAAGAACGATGAACGCGTGGGCGCGGTGGGCGCCCGATGTCCAAACCTTCGTGCCCGACAGCGACCAACCGCCCTGCACACGCACGGCGCGGGTGCGCACGCTGGCCAGATCGGAACCGGAATCGGGCTCGCTCATACCGATGGCGAAGAAGCAGCCGCCCCGTACGATCCGCGGCAGGAATTGCGACTTCTGCAGTTCGGTGCCGTATTTCAGCAGCGAAGGCACGATCTGACGGTCGGCGATCCAGTGCGCGGCGACCGGCGCGCCGGCGGCCAGCAGCTCCTCGGTGACCGCGAACCGTTCCAGAAATGAGCGCCCGTGTCCGCCGTACTCGACGGGGACCGTCATACCGATCCAGCCACGCGCCGCCAGGGCGGCAGTGAAAGTCTCGTCCCACCCCGTGAGCCAGGCATCCACCGACGGGGTGTAGGCGCCTGCGGCGCGTTGGTCGGCGAGAAACTGGCGGACCTCCGCGCGTAGCGCCTGCGTCGAGGGGCCCACGGCAGCCGGGGGCACCAATCGCGGTAGCGCCATCAGGTCGTCTTCCACTTGGCGATACGGCGTTCATGTTCGGGATCGCGATGTGCCAGCGGCTGCATGGCCGCGGCCATCCCCAGGGTGGTTTCCAGTGATGCCGTCTGCGATTCCCGCAGCAACCGTTTGGCCATCCGCAGCGCGTGCGGCGGGTTCTTGACGATGCGCTCGGCCAGCGCGTGCGCGTGGGAGAGCAGGTCGTCGTGGGGCACCACCCGGCTGACCATCCCCCACTGCAGGGCGGTCGCAGCGTCGATGCGGTCACCGGTGAAGGTCATCTCGGCGGCGCGCTCGTAGCCCACCGCCCGCGGTAGAAACCAGGTGCCCCCGTCGCCGGGGATCAGGCCGAGCTGTACGAAGCTCTCGGCGAAGGACGCCCGCTCGGAGGCCACCCGGATGTCGCACATCATCGCCAGATCACAGCCGGCGCCGACGGCCGGCCCATTGACCGCTGCGATCAGTGGAACCTCGAGGCGGGCCAGTGCCCGCGGGATACGTTGGATGCCGTCGATGTAGGCGTGCCGTTGGGTCCGAGCGTCCAGGCCGAACATGCCCTCTCGGTCGGCCATTTCCTTGACGTTGCCGCCGGCGGAGAAGATCTTGCCGCGCCCGGTGAGGATCAGCGCACGAATGTCGGTGTCGGCGTTGGCATTATCGACTGCGGCCTCGAACGGGGAGATGAACGCTTTGTCGGTGATCGCGTTGCCGAGGTGCGGCAGGTCGATCGTCCATACCTGCGTGGGTCCGCTGGTCGCGATGTCGAGAGGCCCGCTCATGCCGGCAGCTGCAGGGACTTGGTCTGCAAGTACTCTTCGAATCCGGCGCGGCCGAGTTCACGTCCGATGCCGGATTTCTTGTAGCCGCCGAACGGTGCCACCGGGTTGTACTTGCCGCCGTTGATGTCGAGCTGGCCGGTCTGCACGCCGCGCGCAAAGGCGATGGCCCGGTCGGTGTCGGCCGCCCACACCGCGCCCGAGAGGCCGTATGGGGTGCCGTTGGCGATGCGCAGGGCGTCGGCCTCGTCGGTAAACGGGATGACCGCCAGGACGGGACCGAAGACCTCTTCTTGGCCGAGTTCGGAGTCCGGGTCGACGTCGGCGAACACAGTAGGTGCGACGTAGTAGCCGACCTCGCGGATCGGCTCGGCGCCCCCGGTGAGCAGGCGCGCACCGTCGCGTTGGCCGCGTTCGATGAAACCCCGCACGGTTTCGAACTGGCCCGCCGAAGCCGAGGGTCCGATTCGGGTCGCCGGGTCGAGTGGATCGCCCACGGTGTATTTCGACACGGCGGCCTCGATCAGGTCCAGGGCCTCGCCGTAGCGGGACTGGGGCACCAGCATCCGTGTCCAGGCCATGCAGGTCTGGCCACCGTTGAGGAACGCGTTACCGACTCCGACTTTGACCGCGGTCGCCAGGTCGGCGTCGTCGAGGATGACGTTGGCTGACTTGCCGCCAAGTTCAAGTGCGACCTTCTTCACCGACCGCCCGGCCAACTCCCCGACGCGGGCTCCGACGCCCGTGGAACCGGTGAACGAGACGAAGTCGATTTCGGGATGGGCGGCGATGCGCTCGCCGATCCGCGCACCGCGCCCCGAAACCAGGTTCACCACACCGGCGGGCAGGCCGGCCTCCTCGAGGGCCTCGACGAACTCGAACACCGACAACGGTGCTTCATTGCTGGGTTTGAGAACCACCGTGCAACCGGCCGCGATCGCCGGGACCACCTTGGCGACCACCTGATACAGCGGATAGTTCCAGGGGGTGATTGCGCCGACCACGCCGTAGGGTTCGCGCAGGATCAGCGAGTTCCCCACTCGTTCTTCGAATTCGAAACCATCAAGAACGGCAGCGAAGCCACGGGCCACCGCCAGCGGGACCTGGGTCTGCACGGTCTGCGCGATGCGCACCGGCGCACCCATTTCCCGGGTGATCGTCTCGGCGATGTCGGGCAGACGCTTTTCCAGGGCGGCGATCACCGCCGCGACGCGCTGGCGGCGCTCGGCGACGCTGATCAGCGGGTCGAAGGCGCGCCGTGCTGCGGACACCGCCGCATCGACGTCGGCCTCGGTACCTGCGGGAACCGTGCCGATGACGTGTTCTGTCGAGGGGTCGATCACCTCGATGAGGTCCCCGCCGGCCGGCGTGATCCACTCGCCGCCGATGAACAATGTCTTCCTGGCGTAGTCATGCATTGGTTGTGGTCTGCTTTCTGTCATTAGGGCACGATGCTCGCGCGAACGTCGCGCTTGCTCTCGGCCGCGGCGAAGGCGTCGTTGATGTCGTCGAGCGGGTAACAGGCCGCCGCCAGTCGGTGCAACGGAAGCCGCGCCTGATGTTGGTCGAGAAACTTCAGCGCCCGCGACAACACGATGGGGTCGTACAACGAGACCCCGACCATCATCTTGTTGCCGAAGACAAAACGGGACGGATCGAATTCGAAGGTCTTGCCAATGTTGATGTTTCCGATCTCCACGTAGCGGCCGAACTGGCCCAGCATCTTGAGGCCTTCGTCGATAGCCGAGGGGTGGCCGACCACCTCGACGACGACATCGGCGCCCTGGCCGTCAGTCAGTTGTCGCACGAGCTTGGTACGGTCTTTGACCGTCGCGACGTCATTGATGTCGATGACCGTGTCGGCGCCGAACGCGGTCGCCAGCTCTAGGCGCTCGGCCACACCGTCGATGGCGATCACCTGGGCAGCCCCGCGTGCTTTGGCCACCGCCACTGCATACAGACCCAATGCCCCCGCACCCTGCACCACCACCGATTCGCCGAGCTGCAGATGGACGCGCTCGAGACCGTACATGACCTGTGACAGAGCGCAATTGGCTCCTGCGGCGATGTCATCGGATACCGAATCGGGGACCGTGTAGACCACCGCCCCGGCGGGCAGCAGGAAGTAGTCGGCGTAGCCACCCACGAAATAGGGCGGCTCGTCGGCGCGGCCGAGCATGGCCATCGTCAGCTTCAGACAGGCGTTGCGCCTGCCCGCAAGGCAGTTTCGGCACTTGTGACACGAGAAGAAGTAGGGAAAGACCACTCGCGTGCCCTCCGTCAGCGGCGCGCCATCAGAATCGGTGGTGACCCCAGCGCCGAGCGCTTCGATCGCGCCTACCATTTCATGGCCCAACACGGTGGGAAGTTGACCTCCCAGGCCGCCGGTAGCGAACGTCCCGTGCCAGGCGTGTAGGTCAGAGCCGCAGATGTTGGCACGACTCACCTTGATCAGGATCTGACCGGGCCCCACCTCCGGGAGGCTCACCGTTTCGATGTCGAACGGCTTACCCGGTTCGTCGAATCGCGCGATTCGGCCTTTAAACACGGCAGAGTGGTCCCTTCATTGGCTGGTGAATTCGAGGGTGAAAGCGTCTCGCAATTGCCGCTTGAGAAGTTTGCCGCTGGGGTTTTTCGGCAGTGATTCGACGAAGAAGACCCGTTTGGGCGTCTTGAAGCCCGCGAGGTGCTGCCGGCAGTGCACGACGACGTCGTCCTCGGTGAGGGTGACCCCGTCGCGGGGTACTACCGCGGCGACCACGGCTTCCACCCAGACCGGATGCGTCAGGCCGAATACGGCTGCCTCCTGGATCCCGTTGTGGCGGTAGAGAATTTCTTCGACCTCGCGGCTGGCGACGTTCTCGCCGCCGGTCTTTATCATGTCTTTCTTGCGGTCCACGACATGCAACAGCCCGTGCTCGTCGTAGTAACCCAGGTCGCCGGAATGAAACCAGCCGCCGCGGAAGGCCTCCGCGGTTTTAGCAGGGTCGTCCAGATAGCCGACCATCAGATGCGGGCTGCGATGGGCGATTTCACCCACAATGCCGGGCGCTGCGGGGCAATCGTGGTCATCGAGGATGGTGGTTTCGACATTGACCACTGGGCGTCCGGCCGCGCCGGCGTGCGCGTCCTGCTCGTCAGGTCCCAACGCCGAGGCCAGCGGCGCCATCTCGGTTTGACCGTAGAAGTTCCACAGTCTCAGATTCGGCAGCCGTCTGCGTATTTCGTGCAGTACCTCGGCGGGCATCGGTGAGGCGCCGTAGTAGCCCTTGCGTAGGCTGGACAGGTCGACGTCGTCGAAGATCGGGCAACGCAGCAGCGAAATCCACACCGTCGGTGGCGCAAAGTAATTCGTCACCCCGTACCGCGCGATGGTGCGCAGGACCAATTCGGGGTCCGGCCGCGACAGGATAATGCTGGTCGCTCCCAGATAGAGGTCGGTGGCCAAGAAGTTGTCCAACTGCGCACAGTGGTAAAGCGGCAGTGAGTGGATTTCGACGTCGTCCGGTGACATCGCACCGGCCACAATGGTGCTGACGTATTGCCACATCAGGCTGCGACTGGTGTGCATCACGGCCTTGGGCCGTGATTCGGTGCCACTGGTGTACATCAGCCGCACGAGTTGCTCATCGCCGATGGGCGGGTTCGGTGCGGCCGTGGTCGTCGTGAGCCACTGAGCGAAGTCGTGCCAGCCGGCAGGAGGGATGGCCCCGTCGGCCGTCAGCGCAATCTTTGTCGTGACCGCCCCGCCCAGACGCATCGCATCTTCGGCTATCGTCGCCAGGGCGGATTCGACGATGAATCCAATGACCCGGCTATGACCGAGGATATAGGCGATCTCCTCGGCCGTGAGCATGAAATTGATGGGCACCAGGACCACGCCCGCGCGCGCGGTCGCGAATGCCAAAACCGCGAACTGCCAGCAGTTGTGGGACAGCAGCGCCACGCGATCGCCGGGGGCAAAGCCGTTGTCGCGCAGCGCGGCTGCGGCTTTGTCCACCAGCTGGTCGAAGTCGGCGAAGGTCAGCACGACATCACCGTCGATGATCGCGGTTTTGTCCGGGTGTCGGCGGGCTGACCGGCGGGGAATATCTCCTAGCGACTGACTGCGCGCCTGGGCGATCGTGGCGTCGAGCTCGAGTGTCACTCGCTCGTCGTGGTGCGCCGGTTGCATGCGACGAACACTAGGTCCCGATGCCGCTTCGGTGATGCTGGCATCCCGCTGAGTAGACAACAGCGGTGCCCGGGGTGACCGCGGGCCTCAGACTCGATGGCATGACCGCCGCTACCGAATCGACGTCGCCCACCGGACCGGCCGCTCCTGACCCCGACGAGCTGCGCACCAACCTGCGTCAGGCTGACCCGGGTGTGCTGCTCGCGGTGCTGGCGCAGCTTACCGGCGACATGTCGGTGATCGACACCTACGCGCCCAAGATCTCCTATGTTGCCGACCCGCCCGAACGGGCCGGTGTCACAGACCCCGAGACGGCCGAATCGCTGGTCGAGGCCCTCGTTGACGCGCTGGGACGCCCACGTTGCGCCGACGCGACGGCACCCGTGGACCGGGACTTCTTCGCCCGGCTGCTACCTGTAGCGCTGGGTTCGCCGGTCGACGACGACCAGGTGGACCTGTTGCTCGAACAGGGCGGCTTCCAGCGGTCACAGCCAACCCTGCCGCGCACCGTGCCGATCCCCGAGACGATCAACATCGCCATCATCGGTGCCGGCCTGGCCGGGATCAGCATGGCGTTGGCCGCCGCAGCCGAGGGAGTGGCGTTTGAGATCTTTGACCGCCACGACGAGGTCGGCGGCACCTGGCTGACCACCACCTATCCAGGCATCGGTGTCGATACGCCGTCGGCCTATTACTCGCTGTCGTGGGAGGTGAACCCGGACTGGAGCAGCTACTACCCACAGGGCGGCGAATATCAGAACTATTTGGTGACGCTGGCCGATAAACACAAGCTGCGCGACCACATTCGGTTCGGCACCGAGATCGAGGCGTTGTGGTGGGACGAGGAACGCAACCAATGGCAACTCCATGCGGTAGACACCCAGGGTCACCGCACGATCAGCTACGCCAGCGTTGTGGTCGCCGCGGCGGGTTACCTCAACCGCCCGCGGTGGCCGGACGTCAAGGGTCGAGACACTTTCGCGGGCATCAGCATTCACTCGGCGCTGTGGGATTCTTCACTCGATCTCACCGGCAAGAAGGTGGCTGTGATCGGGGCGGGCTGCACCGCCGTACAGATCGTCGACGCGTGCGTTGACCAGGTCGAGCACCTGACGGTGTTCCAGCGGCAACCACACTGGGTGGCGCCGCGTAAGCGGCTGACAGATGAGGTGCCGCCGTTCCGGCGTTACCTGGGACGGAACCTGCCCTACTACGCGAAGTGGCACCGGCTCAAGTCCTATTGGGCCACCGCGGACAACAACTACCCGATCATCCTGCAAGACCCGGACTGGAACAAGGACCACCTGTCGATCTCGCCGGCGAATGACGTCCTTTTGCAGATGTGCCTGCGCTACATCGAGGACACCTTCGGGAAAGACACCGAGTTGGCCAAGAAGGTCACCCCGGACTTCGCACCCTACGGCAAGCGGATCATCCGAGACCCGGGCGGCTACTACGCGGCGCTGACCCGCGACCATGTCGACGTGGAGGCCAGCGAACCGGCCGAGGTCAACTCGAAAGGCATTGTCACCCAAGACGGCCGGCAGATCGACCTCGACGTCATCATCTACGCGACCGGCTACTATCTGGACTTCTTATCCACCGTGGACATTCGCGGTCGCGGCGGCAAGAAGCTGGCTGACGAGTGGGGTGACAACCCCCGTGCGTACCGTGGTGGCACGGTGCCCGGCTTTCCCAACCTGTTCATCATGTCGGCACCCAACTACAGCCCGGGACACGGTGCGGGAGCGAACTTCTCCATGGAGGTGCTCGCGCACTACATCGTCGAATGCTTGCAGTTGATGGCACTGCGCGGCGCCACCACGATCGAGGTCACCCAGCAGGCGTACGAAGATTACGTTGCCGCGATCGACGAGGCGATGCTCGGCACGGTGTGGTGCCACACACCCAACGCCCACACCTACTACCGGTCCGGTTCGGGCCGGGTGGTGGTGGCCACCCCGTACCGACTGGTCGACGTCTGGCATCAGCACCGAGCGCCGATCGAGCAGGACTTTGCGCTGCGGTGAACGAGTTGCTCACTGGCAGGACGGCTTTGGTAACAGGCAGCAGCCGCGGCATCGGTCGTGCGGTGGCCCAGCGGCTGGCCGCCGAGGGGGCCACCGTCGCGGTGACGGCGCGCGCTCACGCGCCCTCGCGCTCGCAGCGCGCCGGGTCCGATCGCACGCTACCCGGCACGATCGAGGAGACCATCGCCCTGATCGAAGATGCCGGCGGGTCGGCCTTCGGGGTGGTTGCCGACCTCGAAGACGCCCAGGCGCGCGAGACCCTGGTCGACCAGGTGCTCGACCGCACGGGCCGCATCGACATCTTGGTCAACAACGCCGGCTTCGCCGACTACTCGGTCATCGAGGACATGCCGCTGCAGACCTTCGACCGCACCGTCGAGCACTATCTGCGCACCCCCTTCGTGTTGACCAAGGCCGCGGTTCCGCACATGCGCAAACTGGGCGGCGGGTGGATCGTCAACATCGGCTCGGTCACCGGTGTGGCACCGGTGCGGCCGTACCGCGATTACAACAAGACCTCCGGCGACGTGATTTACGCGTCGTGCAAAGCAGCACTGCACCGGTTCACCCAGGGGGTGGCCGCCGAGCTGCTCGACGCGAACATCGCGGTGAATTGTGTTGGCCCGTCGACCGCTGTGCGCACTCCCGGCGCATCCGCGCTTATCCCGGAGGGCTTTCCGACCGAGCCGGTGGAGTATCTGGCCGAAACCGTGCTGGCGATGTGTCATCTACCGGCGGCAGAACGCACCGGCCTAGTCGCGTTTAGCTTGCACTACCCGTGGTCACAGCGGCTGCGGGTGCACAGCCTGGACGGCAAAACCGAACTGCCGCCACTCGAACCGCCGGCGAACGCCAATCCGAACATCCTGCCCGCCGGGATGTGAGTCCCGCGGCGGATAGGGCGGATCAGCCCGAGATCGACTAGGCGGGTGACGTGGTCAAGACGGGGTGATCGCATCGACAGAAGCTGTGGCACACCCGGTCTCGGATGATGACGTCGGGGCATTCGGGATCAAACCAGCGGTCCACGACCGCCCAGTGGATCGGATGCATCAGGTAGGGGCCCATCAGCGCATCGACGTCGCTGAACTCTTGCTCGAACACGTGGGTCCATCGTGATGCTCCGACCGCATCGTCGACCCGGCTGAGCTGCCATGCCCTGATCGTCGGTATGAAGCGCGGCATCGAGGTCAACTCGTCCTCGAAACGCGCGACGGTGTCGACGTCGGTGTCGGGCAGCACCCGTAAAAGCAAGGCCCGGTAGACCGTGCCCGGGCCGCCACCATTGGGCGTTGGAGTACCCCCGTAGGTGACCCCGTTGACATGGGTGATCGCGGGATCGCCCAAAATCGCGGTGAAATCGTCTGCGGCGCTGAGCCATTGACTCGGGGAATCGAACCTCAAGTGGACTAGGACGTCACCGCCGTTGCGCGCCCCGGGCAGCGTCGGTTCGACGAGCCGGTGACGGGCGCCGGTCGCCTCAGCGCTCGCGCGCACCAGCGTGAGTATCCGGTCGCGGTGTTCGTCTGCGACGTCGAGGAGGCGGGTGACGTTATACACCGCAGAGCCCGTCGACGTCGTCGGCGGCCGCGGCGACCGAGCGGGACCGCTCGGCGACGAGTTCCTCGATCTGGTCCCACCACTGGCCCAGCGTCGGGTCGGGGCGGCCCTTCCAGGTCATCTCCCACCATGCCTGGGCGCTGGGCAGGGTCCAGGTGATGGTGACGGTGTTGGATCGATCCGTGAACCAGATCGGGGGGCTGACCAGGACATCGCGCAGCGTCATTCCGCGGGAGCGGGCGCCGGGCGCGTACTCGGCGAGGTAGGTCTCCACGAATTTCCGGGCGCAGCCAGGCCGCGTCACCACCCTGTCGATCACGAAAATCCGACCGTCGGCCATGGGCGTGACCGTACAGATCGTGGGCAACCCCCGGACAGGTTCAGTCCCGACCATCGGGAGGACCTCATTGCCCCCCATCCGGTTGGGCACCACGGTGGGGGAATGAGCGCTTCCTTCAGTCCCGTGCAGCTCGGTCCGGCCACCTTGCGCAACCCGATCATCAAGGCCGCGACCTCCGAAGGCCGATCGCCCCAGGGGCTGGTCACCGATGATCTCATCGCGTTTCACCGGGCGTTCGCCGACGGGGGAGTGGGCATGACGACGGTGGCCTACTGCTGTGTCGCGCCCGAGGGCGCCAGCGCCCCGGGTCAGATCGTCATGAGCTCGCAGGCGCTGCCCGGCCTGCGCAGACTTACCGATGCCGTGCATGGGGCGGGTGCGGCCATCTCGGCCCAGCTGGGCCACGCCGGGGTGGTGGCCCCTAGGGCGCTGACCGGGGTGACCGCCCTGTCGCCGAGCCGGTTCGTCAACCCGACATCGTTGGCCTACTGCCGGGCGATCACCCGCGACGAGATAGCAACCGTCATCGACCAGTTCGGCACGGCAACCCAGGTAGCCATCGATGCCGGATTCGACGCAGTTGAACTGCATTTCGGACACTTGTATCTGCCGAGCTCGTTTTTGAGCCCACTCATCAACCGCCGCAAGGACGAGTACGGCGGCTCCATCGACAACCGTTCCCGCCTGTCACGGGAGATCGCCGAACGCGTCCGCGAGATGGCCGGGGGCCGGATCGCCGTCATCGCCAAACTGAATATGGACGACGGACTGCCCGGCAGCATCTGGATCGATGAGGCGTTGCGCACCGCGCAACTCCTCGACACCGACGGCACCCTCGACGCGCTCGAACTGACCCAAGGGTCCTCGGTCTTCAAGCCGATGTACCTGTTCCGGGGCGACGTCCCGGTGCGCGAATTCGCCCGCGTCATGCCGGCTGCGCTACGGCCTGCCATCAGGCTGGCCGGCAAGCGCGTGATGGGCACCTACCCGTACAGCGACCTCTACATGCTCGAAGCCGCACGCCAATTCGTGCCGGTGATGCGCAACACCAAACTGATCCTGCTGGGCGGCATCACCCGCCGCGACCACGTCGAGACCGCACGAGAGGAGGGATTTGACTTCGTGGCGATGGGTCGGGCGCTGCTGCGGGAACCCGACCTGGTCAACAAGATGATCGCCGACCCGGCCAGTCGCAGCCGATGCAACCACAACAACAAGTGCATGGTCACCGTTTTCGGTCGCACCCACTGCGTGCTCGATCCCGACCAGCGCTACGGACCACCTGCCAAGATCGACGAGCAGCCCGCCCAGCACGCAGCACGGTAATCACCCCAGCAGCGCGGCCAACTCGCGGCACGCCTGCCGCCGGGCTTCGTGAGCGATGTCGAGCATCGGCATCGTCATGAACCCGTGGATGCCACCTTCGAAGCCGCACCGCACGGCGACTACCCCCGCGGATTGCAGCGCGTCGGCGTAGGCGATGGCTTCGTCCCGAAGCGGATCGTGCCCGGCCGTGACTATCACCGCGGGCGGTAGCCCATGTAGGTCCGCTCGGAGCGGTGAGGCGTAAGGATGGTCGCGGTCGGCGGATGCGGGCACATACTGGTCCCAATACCATTGCAGAGCAGCCGTCGGATTGTAGAAACCCTTGCCGAACAGTCGATATGACTCGGTGTCGAAGCCGGCCGCGAGCATCGGGTAGAGCAGCAACTGCGCGGCAATCGCCGGGCCACCACGATCGCGCGCCATCAACGCCACGACGGCGGCCAGGTTGCCGCCCGCGCTGTCACCGCCCACCACAACCGCGCGCGAACCTCGGCGGCCGACGCCGTCGAGGTCGGCGGCCCATCGCGTGGCGGCGTACAGGTCCTCGGCCGCGGCAGGCCACGGATTTTCTGGAGCCAGCCGGTACCCGACGGAAACCACCACGGCGGGAACGAGGTTGGCCAGACTGCGGCACAGGCCATCGTGGCTGTCGAGGTCGCAAAACACGAATCCGCCGCCGTGCGCGTATACCAGGATCGGCAGGCCGCCGTCGTCGGCATGGCCGCGGGGCCGGTAGATCCGTATCGGGATTTCCGCACCGGTGCCCGAAATGGTGTGATCTCGGACTGCGGCGACCGGCTCGGGCTGGGCGGGCGGTACCAGCCGCTCGCGGATGGCGGCCCTGGCCTGGGCGCCCGTCATGGTGTGGACCGGCGGAAAGCCCGCGTCCAGCCCCTCGATCAGCTCGGCGACCTGGGGGTCGAGGTTCACGCGTACTGCAAGGTGGGCTGCGGCGCCGGAATCGGGCGGTGGGGCAGCAGCGGTCGCATTGTTTGCAGCGTTGGCGCCACCCGGTGGGCGCCGTCTTCGATGTTGCGCCAGATGTTCACCGCGGTCATGCGGACCGGGGTGGTTAGTCGCTGATCGAACACCATGCGATTCATCGGTGCGCATACCGACACCGCGGCAATCGCCTCACCGGGGTTGCCGATGGGGGCCGCCACGCAGCCAAAACCGAGCAGCGACTCCTCGCGCTCGAAGGCGACGCCGTGGGCGCGCACCTTGGCCAACTCAGCGGCAAGTTGCGAGCCGGTGCAAATGGAAAACTTGGTCTTGCGGGCCTGCAGATCAACGTCGGCCTGCTGGTCGCCATAGGCCAGGATGGCTTTGCCGACCGCGGTACAGTGCGCGGGTTGCCGACCCCCGACCCGGGTGGGGATCGCGTTGATCAGTCGGTCACCGATCTTGTCGAGGTAGACAACGTCCGGCCCGTCCAGCACCGCTAGATGAACGACAAGGCCGGTGGCGCGGTGCAATTCGCCCAGCAAGGGGGCGGCCGCGCGCACCAGGCGGTCTTGGTGCACGGCCAGTGAGCCCAACTCCACCAGCCGCATGCCCAGCTCGTAGTCGCGGCCGTTGCGGCGTAACCAGCGCAGCTGAACCAACCGCTCGAGCATCCGGTGCGCCGACGAGCGCGGCAGACCCGTGCGACGCACGATCTGGGCCAGCGTTAGCCGTCCCGGTCCTTCGAAGGCGTCCAGCACCAAGGAGACGCGGTCGATGACGGCGGTGGGAGTTGCTGTTTCCAGGGACGCTGACATCGGTCCTCCAAAGCTCCATTGCATCTGGCTGGTATATGACTATTAGAGATACCCCAGTTTGTACCATAGTCTTGTGCGCGCTGTCACATGGCACGCCAAAAGCGCCACCGGCCACATCTGTGTCGGGCGCGAGATGTAGGGATCAGTGCAGGCCGGCTCAGCCCTTGGCCGCGGACCGGCCCGCGCGGCGGCCGTAGAAGCTGCCGTCGCCGAGCGAGATACCGCTGGCGTAGCCCCAGGCGGCCAAGCCGGCGGTGCAGCGACCGGCGGCGAACAGGCCGGGGATGGGTTCGCCGCTGACGTGGAGCACCTCGGCGTCGAGCGTGGTGCCCAGGCCGCCCAGGGTGAAACCGCCGGTGTTCTCCCGCAAGTCGATCGCGCCGACCGGGGAACCGATGGGCCGCAACCACTCCGGCTTCTTGTGCAGCAGCGGATCCTCGCCGCGGGCCGCGCCCTCGTTGTAGGCGGCGACGGTCGCCTGCAGGGATCCCGGCGCCAGGCCCATCTCGCGTTCCAGGTCGGCGACGGTGTCGGCCACCCAGGTCGCCGGGCGCAGCATGAACTTCGGCGACCACGACGCCATCGCCTCTTGCTGGGCGTCGTCGTCGATGATCAGGAAGGCGGTGTTGTCCTGCTGGTAGAGCGTCAGCTGGCCGATGCGGCCCGGATAGGTGTCCTCGGCGACGTAGCGCTGACCGCGGCCGTTGACCAGGATGCCGCGCACCAGTTGCTGAGGGTCGATGAAGATCGCGACCTCGGTGGCGTCCATGTGCGCCAGATCGGCGCCCAGCGCCTGCGCCATCCGGATCGCCTGGCCGTCGTGCTGCTCGATGGACGCGGCCGGGCGACCGGCGATCCGCGGGGCGTAGCGGGCCACCATCGCGTCGTTGTAGGCGAAGCTGCCCATGGCAAGGACCACCCCGCGCCGCGCCCGGACAGAAATCTCACTGCCGTACTGGCGCGCCCGGATCCCGACCACCCGGCCGTCGGCTTCGACGATGAGGCGTTGCACCCGCACGTCGTAGAGTGCGCGTGCGCCGGCGGCGGTGGCGGTCTCGACGAGTGGCTTCATCAGCATGTAGCCCGCGCTGGCCTCGCCCTGCTTCTTGTTGGACATCTGCGGGACGTGCCCGCGCGGGGCGGGGGAGGCGATCGTGTTGAAGGGATAGGCGTTTTCGCCGCCGCTGTACATCAGGCCCTGGTCACCCATCGGTTCCCAGCCCGGTTCGGAGAAGAATTCCGCCTTGAACGGAACGCCGCAGCCGACCAGCCAGTCGAAGTGGGCCACGCTGCCGGCGCAGTAGTCGGCGATCCGCTCCGGGTTGGCGCCGGGCCCCATCGCGACGTTGAGGAAGGCCGCCATGTTGTCGACGGAATCGTCGAAGCCGCAGGCTTTCTGCAGCGGGGTGCCGCCGCCGAGGTAGATGAACCCGCCGGCCATCGCCGCCGCCCCGCCCCAGGATCCGGTCCGCTCCAGGACAAGAACCTCGGCGCCGGAGCGCGCCGCCTCCACCGCCGCGGCGGCGCCGGCCACCCCGTAGCCGGCGATGACCACGTCGGCCTCGTCGTCCCACGACGTGATCGACGCGGCCGGGACCGGCGTGACGTCGGTATCCGGCGTCATAGCCGCATGGCTGCGGGCATTTCGCCGATCCACTGGTGACCCCAGTAGCTGTCGGCGGTGATTTCCTCTGCGGTGTAATAGGTTTCGTCGACGCGCATGCCGTCGGTGCCGAACTCGATGTCCCAGTCGCCGGGAGCCCGGACGTAGAACGACACCATCTTGTCGTTCGTGTGCCGGCCCAGCGTGGAGGACAGCTGGAAGCCCTCGGCGTTCACGCGGTCCAGCGCCTGGCCCACGGCGTCGAGGGTGTCGACCTCCACCATGATGTGCACCAGGCGCGGGTCGCGCTGATGTGCGGCCGGCACGATCGCCAGGCTGTGGTGGCGTTCGTTGATGCCCAGGAAGCGAACCCGCACGGGCCCAAACTCTTTCGGCAGCGGCACCCGGAACGCGCCGCGGGCGCGGAAACCCAGCACCTCGGTGTAGAAGTCGAACAGCCCGTTCGGGTCCGTCGCCGGCACGACGACGTGGCCCAGGCCCTGGTCGCCGGTGACGAATTTCGCGCCGAACGGGGTGACGACGGGGCTGTGGTCGAGCACCGCACCGTGGAAGACCTCGAGCGTGGTGCCCGCCGGGTCCTCGAAGGTGATGACCTCTTCCACGCGGCGGGCCTCGGCCTCGTCGGCGGACAATTGCTTGAACGGGGTCCCTGCGGCGTCCAGGGTCGCCTTGACCCGTTGCAGCGCCGGGCGGTCACGCACCTCCCAGCCGACCGTCAGCACCCGGTCGGTCTCACCGGGCACCACGATGAGCCGGGCGGCGCGCTCGTCCATCCGCAGGTAGAGCGCCTCGGGGTCGGGACCATTCCCCTCGGCGAAACCCAGGACACCGAAGGCGAATTGCCGCCAGCGGTCGATGTCGTTCGTCGAAATGGTGATGTAGCCCAGGCTTTTCAGGTCGGTCAACGTGCTCTCCTAGATCAAAGCCCGCAGGGGGCCCTCGGGCGGATCGACACCCAGCGAACTCAGTGCCGACGCGTGGTAGGTGGTTCCAGGCATGTGGATGGCGTGCAGCTGGCCGACATGGACGTCGCGCCAATACCGTTGCAGCGGCTTGTCCATGCGGGCCGCGTTGCC
>NZ_LZJB01000484.1:0-25310 GCF_001666895.1 Mycobacterium sp. E3298 | reverse complement strand
GCCGGGCTGGACGCGCAGCGGGTCGCCAAGAAGCGCAACGACCACGGCGCCCCGCGCTGGCAGGAGATCGACAGCAGCGCCTACGCCGCGTTCATCGCCGAGAACGCCGGCTGCGTACTGGGCGGCACTGCATGGGATTTCGCGAACGCGACCCGGGTGCCGCCGGGCGCCCTCGACCTGCTGGTGATCGACGAGGCCGGCCAATTCTGTTTGGCCAACACCGTCGCCGTGGCGCCGGCCGCCGCCAACCTGTTGCTGCTCGGCGATCCCCAGCAGCTGCCGCAGGTCAGCCAGGGCACCCATCCCGACCCCGTCGACACCTCGGCGCTCGACTGGCTGGTCGAGGGCCAGCGCACACTGCCCGACGAGCGCGGGTATTTCCTGGACCGCTCGTACCGCATGCACCCCGCGGTGTGCGGCGCGGTGTCCGCGCTGTCCTACGAGGGCAGGCTGCACTCCCACGAGTGCACCGCCGCCCGGCGCCTCGCCGGCTACCGGCCCGGCGTGCGGACGATCACCGTTGAGCACCACGGTAATTCGACCGAGAGCCCAGAGGAGGCCGGCGCCGTCGTCGACGAGATCGACCGCCTGCTCGGCGCGGCCTGGACCGACGAGCGCGGTAGCCGGCCCCTGACCGCCGCCGATGTGTTGGTGCTGGCGCCCTACAACGCCCAGGTGGCGCTGCTGCGCCAGCGGTTGACCGCGGCGGGCCTCGACGGAATCCGGGTGGGCACCGTCGACAAGTTCCAGGGCGGGCAGGCGCCCGTGGTGTTCATCTCGATGACGGCCTCCACCGCGGACACAGTGCCACGCGGAATCTCGTTCCTGCTCAATAGGAACCGGCTCAACGTCGCCATCAGCCGCGCCCAATACGCGGCCGTCATCGTGCGCTCGGAATCGCTGACCGAATACCTGCCCGGCACGCCCTCGGGCCTGGTCGACTTGGGTGCGTTCCTGGCGCTGACGCAGACCGGCGCGGCGATCGCCTAGTTGCCGGACGAGTGGCGGCCGTAGCCGGTGGGCTCGTCGTCGGGATCGCGGCCGTGCCGCTGCCCTCGCGGCGCGCCGTTTTGCTGCCGTCCCGGCGGTGTCGCCCGAGTGCGCGGGGCGGGCGGGTAGGCCCGCGCCGACAACCCGGTGACCGGACGGAAAACCTTGGGCTCGTCGACATGAGAGCCGTTGTGGGCGAACCCGATTGGCCGCACGGCGGGCGCCGGGCGCGGACGGGCGACCCGAGAGACCGGTGCGGGGGCGGCCTCGGGTTCACGGAGCAGGATGAATTCGACGTACTCGTCGTCGTCATAGTCGTCGTCGACCGCGTCGCCCGCGTCGGGCCGGCCACCCATGGCCGTCGGCGCGAAGCCGACCAGGAACAGCGCGGCCACTATCCCGAACAGCGCGATAAACGCGGGCAACAGGACCGACTGCGACATGGCGGCCGAGAACGGGTCGCGCAGGAACTCGGGCAGTTGCAGCGTTGCGGGCGCCTCGCCGCCGGCGCCGGGGGACGGCTGCGCGGGCATCTCGGCGCCGATCCGCGCGGTCATGAACGCGGCCATGCCGGCGCTGCCGAGCACCGCGCCGAGCTGGCGGACGGAGTTGTACACGGCCGAGCCCGCGCCGGCCAGGCTCGGCGGCAGGTTGCGCGTCGCGGTGGCGGTGAGCGGCGACCACACGAACGCCATTCCGACGCCGGTCGCGAAGAACGGCAACACCAGGCGCCAGATCGGCGTCTGCGGCGACATCTCGAACGTGAGCCAGGTCAGCGCGATCGCCAGCACCGAGAAGCCGAAACCGAGGACCGGGCGCGGATGGTAGCGGTCGACCATCCTGCCGACGAAGGGCGCGAACACACCGTTGGCGATCGCCATCGGCGCGATCAGCAGGGCCGAGCGCGTCGGCGAGAGCCCGCAGACGGCCTGCGCGTAGAACGTCAACGGCAGCATCATCGCGGTGGCGGCGAACGAGATGATGGCCACACCGACGTTGCACAGCCCGAAGTCGCGGTCGCCGAAGATCACCAGGGGGATCAGCGGCTCGTCGGTGTTCATCGACTGCCAGAACACGAACACCGTCATGAACCCGATGCCGGCGACAATCATCGCCCAAATCCAAGGTTCCCAGTGCGCGGCCTGGCCCTGCTGCAAGCCGAACACGATCAGGAACATGCCCGCGCCGGACAACACGACGCCCACCACATCGAACCGGTGCGACTGCGTGGGCAGCACGGGGACCAGCCAGTAGGCCAGGGCCAGCCCCAGCACGCCGATCGGGACGTTGACGAAGAAGATCCACTGCCAGCCCAGCCCGTCGACCAGCACGCCGCCGGCCAGCGGGCCCACCAGGCTGGCGACGCCGGCGGTGGCGCCCCACAGGCTCACCGCGACGCCGCGGCGTTCCGGCGGGAAGATCCGGGTGATCGTCGACAAAGTCTGGGGCGTGAGCACGCCGGCGCCCACCCCTTGGACGACCCGGGCGGCGATCAACATCGCGGCGCTGCCCGACAGCCCGCACCACACCGAGGCGACGGTGAACACCACCAGCCCGATCAGGTACATGTTCTTCGGGCCGAATCGGTCACCGAGCCGCCCGGCCACCAGCAGCACGACCGCATAACCCAGCAGGTAGGCGCTGGTCACCCAGATCACGGTGTCGTAGCCGATGTGCAGGTTCGTCATGATCGTCGGGTTCGCGATGGCGACGATCGTCGAGTCGACCATGATCATGAAGAAGCCGATCATCATCGCCCAGAGCGCGTTCCAGGGCTTCTGCGACTGCGGCGAGTTCTCGATCAGGAGGTTTCGGCGCCCGCTGTGGGGTGGATTCGGCGCCGCGCGCCGGGTTCCCCCGGCCGACGGAGGCGTCGCCGTGGCCATCTCCCCACCTCGTTTCCGCTTCGGACGATGCGTGCCTGCGCGGGCCTGCTCATCGATCGGCCCGGGCCATCACGGACATCCAGCCTGCATTATTGCCGCTGGGCCGATTGGGGGCAGCCACGGATCCGATCCGGGGTACACCACCCCCGAGCTTTCGTGTTCGGGCGGTGATCTGCGGCGGGCACGTTAGCCTGGTAGGACGCCATTTCAGGAGAGGCAGGATGCGGGCCCGACGGAAGCGGTCTTCGAACCGATTTTTCAGCATGTCGCACGCGGATGATGCGCCGATGCCCACCGACGGCAGGCCCAAGGCGTCTGCGCGGGCATTGGCCCAGGTCATCGAGCGGAGCTCGCGGATCCAGGGCCCGGCCGCCGAGGCCTACGTGTCCCGGTTGCGCAACGCGCACCCGAACAGCGGCCCCGCCGACATCCTCGCCAAGCTGCAGAGACGCTACGTGGGCATGGTGACGGCCAGCGGCATGGCGGTGGGCGCGGCGGCCACCATCCCGGGTATCGGCACGTTGAGCGCGCTGTCCGCCGCCGCGGCGGAGACGGTCACGTTCCTGGAAGCCACCGCGTTCTTCGTGCTGGCCGTCGCGGTGGTGTACGACATTCCCGCCGACCACCGGGAACGGCGCCGGGCCCTGGTGCTGTCCGTGCTGGTCGGCGACAACAGCAAGGAGGCGGTCACCCAGCTGTTCGGGCCGGCGCGCACCAACGGCGGCTGGATTTCCGAGAGCATGGCCGCGGTGCCGCTGTCGTCGATGTCGCGGCTGAACTCGCGGCTGCTCAAGTCCTGGGTCAAGCGGTATACGCTGCGCCGCGGCGCCCTGGTGTTCGGCAAGCTGCTGCCGGTCGGCATCGGCGTCGTCGTCGGAGCCGTCGGCAACTATTTCGCCGGCAGGAAGATCGTCCGCAACGCCAACCGCGCCTTCGGCACCCCGCCGGTGCGCTGGCCGCGCGCGCTGCACCTGGTGCCGCCATTCCACGAAGCCGGCTAGCGAACGGCCGTCCCCCTCCATACCCCCGTCTCCCTGGCGAATTGCTGGCGAAAGGTTAGCCTTTATAGGGCGGAAACGTTGAGCATCGCCACTGGTGTGACATGCTCCACACTCCGGGGTCGACAAACGTGCGGGCGCCGCGCCACAACAGGTAAAAGCGCTTGCCGGACAGAGGAATTGAGGCGAACAGCGGTCGTGAGCAACATAAGTTCACCATTCGGGCAAAACGAATGGCTGGTCGAGGAGATGTACCGCAAGTTCCGCGACGACCCCTCCTCGGTCGATCCGAGCTGGCATGAGTTCCTCGTCGACTACAACCCCGAGCCGACCGGCGACTCCCCCTCGAGCGCGGCCACCGGCGACGGCCAGGCGGCCGCCAGCGCACCGCAGCCAACGCCCGCGCCGCCGGTAACCCAGACCGCCGCGCCCGCCAAGCCCGCGGGCTCCGCCGGCAACGGCGCCCCCGCCGCACCGGCGAAAGCCAAGGCCCCGACTCCCCCGCCGGCCGAGGGCGACGAGCTGCAGACGCTGCGCGGCGCCGCGGCCGCCGTCGTCAAGAACATGTCCGCCTCGCTGGACGTGCCGACCGCCACCAGCGTCCGCGCCGTTCCCGCCAAGCTGCTCATCGACAACCGTATCGTCATCAACAACCAGCTCAAGCGCACCCGCGGCGGCAAGATCTCGTTCACCCACCTGCTCGGCTACGCGCTGGTGCAGGCGATCAAGCAGTTCCCGAACATGAACCGGCACTACGCCGAGGTCGACGGCAAACCCACCGCGGTCACCCCGGCGCACACCAATCTGGGCCTCGCCATCGACCTGCAGGGCAAGGACGGCAAGCGCTCCCTGGTGGTGGCCGGCATCAAGGGCTGCGAAACCATGCGGTTCGCGCAGTTCGTCACCGCTTACGAGGACATCGTCCGCCGCGCCCGCGACGGCAAGCTGACCGCCGAAGACTTTGCCGGCGTGACGATTTCGCTGACCAACCCCGGCACTATCGGCACCGTGCACTCGGTGCCGCGGCTCATGGCCGGCCAGGGCGCCATCATCGGCGTCGGCGCCATGGAGTACCCGGCGGAGTTCCAGGGCGCCAGCGAGGAACGCATCGCCGAGCTGGGCATCGGCAAGCTGATCACGCTGACCTCCACCTACGACCACCGCATCATCCAGGGCGCGGAATCCGGCGACTTCCTGCGCACCATCCACGAGATGCTGCTGTCGGACGCCTTCTGGGACGAGATCTTCCGCGAACTGGGCAACCCGTACCTGCCGGTGCGGTGGAGCACCGACAACCCGGACTCGATCGTCGACAAGAACGCCCGGGTGATGGAGTTGATCGCGGCCTACCGCAACCGCGGACACCTGATGGCCGACATCGACCCGTTGCGGCTGGACGGCAGCCGGTTCCGCAGCCACCCCGACCTCGAAATCCTCAACCACGGCCTGACACTGTGGGACCTCGACCGGGTGTTCAAGGTCAACGGCTTCGCGGGTTGCGAGTACAAGAAGCTGCGCGACGTGCTCGGGCTGCTCCGTGACGCGTACTGCCGCCACATCGGCGTCGAATACACCCACATCCTCGACCCCGAGCAGCAGGAGTGGCTGCAGCAGCGCGTCGAGACCAAGCACGTCAAGCCGACGGTGGCCGAGCAGAAATTCATCCTGAGCAAGCTGAACGCCGCCGAGGCGTTCGAGACGTTCCTGCAGACCAAATACGTTGGGCAGAAACGCTTTTCGCTGGAGGGCGCGGAGAGCGTGATCCCGATGATGGACGCGGCGATCGACCAGTGCGCCGAGCACGGCCTCGACGAGGTCGTCATCGGCATGCCCCACCGCGGCCGCCTCAACGTCCTGGCCAACATCGTGGGCAAGCCCTACTCGCAGATCTTCAGCGAGTTCGAGGGGAACCTGAACCCGTCGCAGGCCCACGGCTCGGGTGACGTCAAGTACCACCTGGGCGCCACCGGCGTGTACCTACAGATGTTCGGCGACAACGACATTCAGGTCTCGCTGACCGCCAACCCGTCGCACCTGGAAGCGGTGGACCCGGTGCTCGAGGGCCTGGTCCGGGCCAAGCAGGACCTGCTGAACCGCGGCGCCCACGACGACGGCGAGGAGAAGGCCTTCTCGGTGGTGCCAATGATGCTGCACGGCGACGCCGCATTCGCCGGCCAGGGCGTGGTCGCCGAGACGCTGAACCTGGCCAACCTGCCCGGTTACCGCGTCGGCGGCACGATACACATCATCGTCAACAACCAGATCGGCTTCACCACGGCGCCGGAATACTCGCGATCCAGCGAGTACTGCACCGACGTCGCGAAGATGATCGGGGCGCCGATCTTCCACGTGAACGGCGACGACCCGGAGGCCTGCGTGTGGGTGGCGCAGCTGGCCGTGGACTTCCGCCAGCGGTTCAAGAAGGACGTCGTCATCGACATGCTGTGCTACCGCAAGCGCGGCCACAACGAAGGCGACGACCCGTCGATGACCAACCCGTCGATGTACGACGTCGTCGACATCAAGCGCGGGGTGCGCAAGAGCTACACCGAAGCCCTGATCGGTCGCGGCGACATCTCGCTGAAGGAGGCCGAGGACGCACTGCGCGACTACCAGGGCCAGCTGGAGCGGGTGTTCAACGAGGTGCGCGACCTGGAGAAACACGGCGTGCAGCCGAGCGAGTCGGTGGAGTCGCTGCAGCGGATTTCCCCGTCGTTGGCCACCGCCGTCGACAAGGCGCTGCTGTCCCGCATCGGCGACGCGTTTCTCGACCTGCCGGAAGGCTTCAGCGCGCACCCGCGCGTGCAGCCGGTGCTGGAAAAGCGCCGGGAGATGGCCTACGAGGGCAAGATCGACTGGGCGTTCGGCGAGCTGCTGGCGCTGGGTTCGCTGGTGGCCGAGGGCAAGCTGGTCCGGCTGTCGGGCCAGGACACCCGGCGCGGCACCTTCTCCCAGCGGCATTCGGTGATCATCGACCGCCACACCGGCGAAGAGTTCTGCCCGCTGCAGCTGCTGGCGACCAACAAGGACGGGACTCCGACCGGCGGCAAGTTCCTGGTGTACGACTCACCGCTGTCGGAATACGCCGCCGTCGGGTTCGAGTACGGCTACACCGTGGGCAACCCGGACGCCCTGGTGTTGTGGGAGGCCCAGTTCGGCGACTTCGTCAACGGGGCGCAGTCGATCATCGACGAGTTCATCAGCTCCGGTGAGGCCAAGTGGGGCCAGCTGTCCAACGTGGTGCTGCTGCTGCCGCACGGCCACGAGGGCCAGGGCCCCGACCACACCTCCGGTCGCATCGAACGCTTCCTGCAGCTGTGGGCGGAGGGGTCGATGACGATCGCGATGCCGTCGACGCCGTCGAACTATTTCCACCTGTTGCGCCGGCACGCCCTCGACGGTGTGCAGCGGCCGCTGATCGTGTTCACGCCGAAGTCGATGCTGCGCAACAAGGCCGCCGTCAGCGACATCAGGGACTTCACCGAGATCAAGTTCCGCTCGGTGCTCGAGGAGCCGACATACGAGGACGGCATCGGCGACCGAAGCAAGGTCACCAGGATCCTGCTGACCAGCGGGAAGATCTACTACGAGCTGGTGGCGCGCAAGGCAAAGGACAACCGGGACGACGTCGCGATCGTGCGCATCGAGCAGCTCGCCCCGCTGCCCAAGCGCCGGCTCAACGAGACGCTGGACCGCTACCCCGGCGCCAGGGAGTTCTTCTGGGTGCAGGAGGAGCCGGCCAACCAGGGCGCGTGGCCGCGGTTCGGCCTGGAGCTGCCCGAGCTGCTGCCCGACAAGCTCACCGGGCTCAAGCGCATCTCCCGCCGGGCGATGTCGGCGCCGTCGTCGGGCTCGTCGAAGGTGCATGCGGTCGAGCAGCAGGAGATCCTCGACACGGCCTTCCGCTGACCGCGGGTTGCCCACCCACGCGTACCGGGGACCGTCGGTACCGGCTAGCCTCGACGCAATTGGGCCGTGGAAGGAAGGGTGCTCATGCAGGGGTTCGCCGGCAAGGTCGCAGTGGTGACGGGCGCGGGTTCGGGGATCGGGCAGGCGCTGGCCGTCGAGTTGGCGCGCTCCGGCGCCAAGGTCGCGATCAGCGACGTCGACCTCGAGGGGCTCGCCGAGACCGAGGCACGGTTGAAGGCGATCGGAGCCGAGGTCAAAGCCGACCGGCTCGACGTGACCGAGCGCGAGGCCTTCCTGGCCTACGCCGACGCGGTCCGCGAGCACTTCGGCAAGGTGAACCAGATCTACAACAATGCCGGCATCGCCTTCACCGGCGACGTCGAAGTCAGCCAGTTCAAGGACATCGAACGGGTGATGGACGTCGACTTCTGGGGCGTCGTCAACGGCACGAAGGCGTTCCTGCCGCACCTGATCGCCTCCGGCGACGGCCACGTCATCAACATCTCCAGCGTGTTCGGCCTCTTCGCGGTGCCCGGGCAGGCGGCCTACAACTCGGCCAAATTCGCGGTCCGGGGATTCACCGAGGCGTTGCGACAGGAAATGGTGGCGGCCGGCCACCCGGTGGCGGTGACCACCGTGCACCCCGGCGGCATCAAAACCGCGATCGCCCGCAACGCCACCGCCGCCGAGGGCCTCGACCAGGCCCAGCTGGCCAGTCTGTTCGACAAACGGCTTGCCAAGACCAGCCCGCAGCGAGCGGCCCAGGTCATCCTGGAAGCCGTCCGCAAGAAGAGGGCCCGGGTGCTGGTCGGCACGGACGCGAAGGTTCTGGACGTGATGGTGCGCGTGGCCGGCCCGTACTATCAGCAGCTGTTCGGCCCGGTCATGGGCCGGCTGATGCCCAAGCAGTGATGGATTCCATAGCGGCGAATCGCCGCACCGGATAGCCTCGACGCGGTCACGCCGCCACAAGGGAGCACCGCATGCATGAGTTCGCCGGCAAGGTCGCCGTCGTCACGGGCGCGGGTTCGGGCATCGGCCGGGCGCTGGCCCTGGAACTGGGCCGCGCGGGTGCCAAGCTCGCGATCAGCGACGTGGACACCGATGGGCTGGCGCAGACCGAGGAACAGCTCAAGGCCATCGGCGCGCCCGTCAAAGCCGATCGCCTCAACGTGACCGAGCGCGAGGCCTTCCTGGCCTACGCCGACGCGGTCCGCGAGCACTTCGGCCAGGTCAACCAGCTGTACAACAACGCGGGCATCACGTTCGTCGGGTCGATCGAGGACAGCCGGTTCAAGGACATCGAACGGGTGATGGACGTCGACTATTGGGGCGTCGTCAACGGCACCAAGGCGTTCCTCCCGCACCTCATCGCCTCCGGCGACGGCCACCTCATCAACATCTCCAGCGCGCTCGGCCTGTTCGCCGCGCCGGGCCAGGCGGCATACGTCTCCGCCAAGTTCGCGGTCCGCGGCTTCACCGAGGCGCTGCGACAGGAAATGGTGCTGGCGGGTCACCCGGTGCGGGTGACGACCGTGCACCCGGGCGGCGTGAAGACGGGGTTCGCCCGCAACGCGATCTTCGCCGAGGGCCTGGACCAGGACGGCCTGGCGGAGCTGTTCGAGGAGCAACAAGCCAAGACCACGCCGCAGCGGGCGGCGCAGGTCATCTTGGCGGGCGTGCGCAAGGACAGGGCGCGAGTGTTGGTCGGACCGGACGTCAAGGCCATGGATTTGGTGGTGCGGCTGACCGGTTCGCAGCCCGAGCGGCTCCTGCGCGGCCCCGTCATGGGTCGCGTGCAGCGTGTCGTGACCCGGTTGCTGCCCAAGCGCTGACCCCGGCCGCCCGTCACCGCCCCAGTGGGTGTTCCGCCAACCAGCCGCCGGCCACCGCCTGCGGGTCGGCTCCCCCGGCCACCTGGCGGCGCATGTCGACCAGGGCCGCCGTATCCAGGACCCCGGCCACTTCATTGATCGCCAGCAGTTGCCGGTCGCTCAGCGCGTTGCGGCGATACAGCGGCACCACGTTCTCGGCCCGTATCAGCGCGGGCTTCCCGTCGACGAGCGTGACCAGGTCGGCGGGCAGGCCGGGGTCGGCTGTGGTCGTCCACCCCGCGGTCAGTTGACCGGCCTTCACCGCGTTGAACATCGTTGTCTCGTCGGGGAATTCGCGCGGAACGGGGAGCCGGCAGGTGCCCACGTTCGAAGGGGCCGGGCGCCCGGTGACGGCGCCGACGACGAGGCCGGCGCAGTGCTTCGGCAGCGTGCTCAGGTCGGCGCTGACGTCGCTGCCGCCCCACGCCTTCGCGGTGGCCCCCGTCACCAGCAGCACGGGCTTGTCTTCCGCGGCGGTCGTGTAGTCGCCCGCCGCGACGCCCTCGGGTAGCGCGGCGACCATCGCGCGGTAGACGTCGGCGTCAGACGTCGCGACCGCGCCGGGCTGCAGGCTCTCCAGTTTGCGTCCGGTAAACGCCGGGACGACGGTGAAGGCACCCGCGTCCAGGCGCGCCATCGGATCGTCCGCGGTCTCGGCGCGCGCCGCGAAACCATAGGACCGCAGCGCGGCCACGTAGACGCCGGCCAGCAGCGCCGACTCCGAATCCGCCCCCGAGCCGACCACCAGTTCCGGGCGGGCGCGGTGTTCACCGGTATCCGTGCCGCAGCCGGCCGCGGCGAGCAGGGCGGCGACCAGCGGCACCGCCAGCCAGCCGGTTCTCACCCCGCGATGTCTGCGGGATCTGCGGCCAGCGCGACCGCCGTGGCGACCGCGTGCCCGACGCGCAGGTCCAGCGGGCTGGGGACGATCCGGTCGAAAGCCAGGTCATCGCTGACGACCGAGAAGATCGCCTCGGCCGCGGCCACCATCATCTTTTCGGTGATCCTGCGCGCGCCGGCATCCAGCGCCCCGCGGAATACACCGGGGAAGGCCAGCACGTTGTTGATCTGGTTGGGGAAGTCGCTGCGCCCCGTGGCCACCACGGCGGCGTACCTGGCCGCGATCTGCGGGTGGATCTCCGGATCGGGGTTGGACAGCGCGAAGACGATCGCGCTCGGCGCCATCGTGGCGATCATCTCCTCGGGCACCACGCCCCCGGACACGCCGAGAAACACGTCGGCGCCGCGCAGGGCTTCCGCCATGCTGCCGGTGAGACCGTCCGGGTTCGTCCGCTGCGCCAGCAAGCTCTTGACGCTGTTCATGTCGTCGCGCCCGGTGTGCAGAATCCCGCGCGAGTCGAGCACGGTGATATCCGAAACACCCATCGCCAGAAGCAGATTCGTGCACGCGATGCCCGCTGCCCCGGCGCCGGAGACCACCACCCGCAACGACGTCATATCCCGACCGAGCAGCTTGGTGGCGCCCATGAGCGCCGCCAATGCGACGATCGCCGTGCCGTGCTGGTCGTCGTGCATCACCGGACAGTCCAGCGCCTCGATCACTCGCCGTTCGATCTCGAAGCAGCGTGGCGCCGAGATGTCCTCCAAGTTGACGGCGCCGAACGTGGGGCGCAGTCGCACCAGGGTTTCCACGATCTCGTCGGGATCCTTGGTGTCCAGCACGATGGGGATCGCGTTCAGCCCGCCGTAGGCCTGGAACAGGGCGCACTTGCCCTCCATCACCGGCAGCGACGCCGCGGGTCCGATGTCGCCGAGGCCCAGCACCGCGCTGCCGTCGCTGACGACGGCGACGAGCCGGCTCGCCCACGTGTACCGGGCGGCCTGGCTGGGATCGGCGGCTATCGCGCGACTGACCTGCGCCACGCCCGGGGTATAGGCGATGGACAACGCGCGCTGGGTGTCCAGCGGCGCCGTCGGGCCTACGGACAGCTTGCCGCCTACGTGTGCCTGGAAGATCTCCGCGTCGGTGATCGCGCCGTGCTCGGCGCGCGTCTGTATCGATTCAATCAACTCGGACACGCGCCCCAGGGTACTGACTACCGATTAGTAGACCTAATCCTTTCGGGAAGGATTTCGGCGGTGGGATCAGATCAAACCGAGCTCGGTCACCGCGTTGCGCTCGTCGACCAGCTCGGCGGTCGACTTGTCGATGCGACCGCGGGAGAAGTCGTCGATGTCGAGCCCCTGCACGATCGACCAGTCGCCGTCCTTGGTGGTCACCGGGAACGACGAGACGATGCCTTCGGGCACGCCGTAGGAGCCGTCGGAGAAGACCGCCATCGACACCCAGTCACCCTCGGGACTGCCCAGCAGCCACGAGCGGGCGGCGTCGATGGTCGCCGACGCGGCCGAGGCGGCCGAGGAGGCGCCGCGCGCGTCGATGATCGCGGCACCGCGCTTGGCGACCGTCGGGATGAAGTCGTTCTCGATCCAGTTCTGGTCGTTGACCACCTCGGCGGCGTTCTTGCCACCGACCTCGGCGTGGAAGATGTCGGGGTACTGGGTGGCGGAGTGGTTGCCCCAGATCGTCATCTTCTTGATGTCGGTGACCTTGGCGCCGGTCTTCTTGGCCAGCTGCGAGATGGCCCGGTTGTGGTCCAGGCGGGTCAGGGCGGAGAACCGCTCCTTGGGGATGTCGGGGGCGTTGCTCAGCGCGATCAGCGCGTTGGTGTTGGCCGGGTTACCGGTCACGCCGATCCGAACGTCGTCGGCGGCGACGGAGTTCAGCGCCTTGCCCTGCGCGGTGAAGATCGCGCCGTTGGCCTCCAGCAGGTCGCTGCGCTCCATGCCCGGGCCCCGCGGCCGCGCGCCGACCAGCAGCGCCAGGTTCACACCGTCGAAGATCTTGTTCGCGTCCGCACCGATTTCGACCCCGGCCAGCAGCGGGAACGCGCAGTCGTCGAGCTCCATCACGACGCCCTCGAGCGCCTTGAGCGCCGGCTCGATCTCGAGCAGACGCAGCTCGATCGGGCGGTCGGGGCCCAGCAGCGAACCGCTCGCCAGGCGGAACAACAGGCTGTAGCCGATCTGGCCGGCGGCGCCGGTGACGGCAACCTTGAGTGGACTTGCGCTCACGTCGAAATGCTCCTTGTGGAGGTAGTCATGCTGTTCGGGTCTCGGCACGAAACTAGCGCACCGTTGCGGGCTGCCAATCTCCGGTCCAATACCCGACCGTTTTCCGCGCAAACGGATCGTCGCCCTTCGGCAAGCCGGGACGCGTACCATGGAGCACCGCCTGGTCAGACCTGCGCTGCGATCGGAGGTGGATGTGTTCCAGGGTTTTGACGCATTGCCCGAGGCGCTTCGACCGCTCGCGCAGGAACCGCGCCCCCCGCAACCCGAGCCGCAGCCGCGCTCCCCGAACGAGACGTTGGTCGACTGCGCCGTGTACGCCGACGGCCACCGGCTGCCCGGGAAATTCAGCTATGACGCCGCGCGCGACAAAGTGCGCCAGATCGAAATGCTCGGGCACGACGCGTTCGTCTGGGTCGGCCTGCGCGAGCCGGACCTCGCCGAGATGCAGGAAGTCGCGGACCTTTTCGGGATGCACCCGCTGGCCGTCGAGGACGCCGTCTGTGCGCACCAGCGGCCCAAGCTGGAGCGCTACGACGACACGGTGTTCTTCGTCCTCAAGACGGTCACCTACGTCCCGCACGAGTCGGTGGTGGCCGCCCGGCAGATCGTCGAGACCGGCGAGATCATGGTTTTCGTCGGCAAGGACTTCGTGATCACCGTGCGCCACGGGGAGCACGGCGGCCTCTCCGAGGTGCGCAAGCGGATGGACGCCGATCCCGAGCAGCTGCGGCTGGGCCCGTTCGCGGTAATGCACGCCATCGCCGACGACGTGGTGGACCACTACCTCCAGGTGAGCAGCCTGATCGAATCCGACATCGACAGCATCGAGGAGGTGGCGTTCGCGCCGGGCAGCAAGATCGACGTCGAACCGATCTATCTGCTCAAGCGCGAGGTCGTCGAACTGCGCCGCTGCGTCAGCCCGCTGTCCGTGGCATTCCACCGCATTCAGGTGGAGAACAAGGACCTCATTTCCAAAGAGGTGCGGCGTTACCTGCGAGACGTCTCCGACCATCAATCGCAGGCCGCAGACCAGATCTCGAGCTACGACGACATGCTCAACTCGCTGATCCAGGCGGCGCTGGCCCGGGTCGGGATGCAGCAGAACAACGACATGCGCAAGATGGCAGCCTGGGCCGGCATCTTGGCGGTGCCCACCATGGTCGCCGCCATCTACGGGATGAACTTCCACTTCATGCCCGAGTTGAACTGGACGTGGGGTTACCCGGGAATCATGGCCGCGATGACACTGGCCTGTCTGGCGCTGTACTTCCAGTTCCGGCGCAACAACTGGCTCTAGCCGCGTTTGCTCTGCGCTCTAAGGTGCGTTCCAGGGCGGCGAGTTCGTGACCGTTCAACGCGGTTGTGCGGCAGGGCGATTCGGGTTCAGCACGTCGACGCCGTCGTTCTGCCAGGCCTGTCGCATGGCGTCGGCGCCCTTGAGCCGCACCCAGGCCGCCTCGGTCGCCGTGATGGGCGTCGCCGAGAGGAATTGCACCGGATCGCGCGGCGGTTCCAGCGGCAGATCTTCGATGTCGCTGGGGCCCAACAACACCGCGGTGAACGGTACCCGTCCGGCGGCCCGCGCCCACAGCGGCGTGCCGAGGTCGACCAACGCGTCGGCCGTGAGCACCAGACCCTCGACGGCCGGCGTTGCGGCCAGCACCGCCAGGCTGCGGGCGATGCCGGTGACGGGTCCCGGATCACGCAGGCGCAGGACGACCTCGGCGCGGGGGCCCCGCGTCTGGTCGTCGACGAGCTGCGTGGGGTCGGTCATCGGGTAGCGCGAACAGCCCAGCGACACGTACTGCACCAACCCGTCGCCGCCGCGGAAACGCAACACCTCGATGGGTTCGGCGCCCAGGAAAGTCACGCTCGCCGAATCGGGTTCGCTGTCGGCGAAGTGGCGACGCAGGTGCGTTCGCACCTGGTCCAGAATCGGGGTCACTGCTCCTCAGAAGGCGCAACGGTGAGGTTCGCCCCCGAGCCTGCGTCGAAGACGGCCAACTTCGTGGTGTCGAACGCCAACTCGATCGACCGCCCGATCGCCGCCTTGGATTCCGCGGGAACTCTTGCCACGAACTGGTTTTCGTGCGCCTCACCCTGGGCGGCCAGCTCGTCCAATTGCGCGGAGTGCGCCGTCCACCCCGCCGTGGAGAAGTACACGAACTTGTCGGCGCCCAACGACTCGACCAAGTCGACCTTCACCTCGAAGGTGAGCGCCCTGATCCGCTGGTATCCGTCGATCAACGCCGCGTCGTGCAGATGCTCGGGCCGCACCCCGACGATGACGTTCTCCGGCGCCGGGTGCCGCGAGATCAGCTGTTGGACTTCGGGGGCCAGCATCACTTCCCCGAACGGCAGTTTCAGCCCGATGCCGGTCAAGGTGGCCGGGAAGAAGTTCATCGCCGGTGAACCGATGAACCCCGCGACGAACAGGTTGGCCGGGTGTTCGTATAGCTCGTCCGGGGTGCCGATCTGCTGCGCGACGCCGCCGTGCATCACCACCACCCGGTCGCCCAGCGTCATCGCCTCGGTCTGATCATGGGTGACATACACGGTGGTGGTGCCCAGCCGTTTCTGCAGGCGGGCTATCTCGCCGCGCATCTGGACGCGCAGCTTGGCGTCCAGGTTCGACAGCGGCTCGTCCATCAAGAAGGCCTTGGGGTGGCGCACGATCGCCCGGCCCATCGCGACCCGCTGTCGCTGCCCGCCCGACAGTTGGGCCGGCTTACGGTCCAGCAGTTCGGTCAGGTCAAGGGTTTTGGCGGTCTCCGCCACCTTCTGGGCGATCTCCGCCTTCTTCATCTTGGCCAGCGTCAGGGGGAACGCGATGTTCTGCCGCACGGTCATGTGCGGGTACAGCGCGTACGACTGGAAGACCATCGCGATGTCGCGGTCCCTGGGCGCCTTCTCGTTCACGCGCTCGCCGCCGATGCGCAGCTCCCCGGAGGAGATGTCCTCGAGGCCGGCAATCATGTTCAGCGTCGTCGTCTTGCCGCAGCCCGAAGGTCCCACCAGGATGAGGAATTCGCCGTCGGCGATGGTGATGCTGAGGTCTTGCACCGCCACGGCGCCGTCGGGGTAGCTCTTGCTGACATGGTCCAGCACAATCTCGGCCATCGCGCTATCCCTTCACCGCGCCAGAGGTCAACCCGGCGATGATTCGTCGTTGGAAGATTAGAACAAACAGGATGATCGGGACCGTGATCACGACCGCACCGGCCGCGATCGATCCGGTCGGCTCCTCGAATTGCGAACTGCCACCGAAGTTCGCGATCGCCACCGGCGCCGTGATCGCCGCCTTGGTGGCGGTCAGCGACAGCGCCAGCAGGAGGTCGTTCCAGGCGAAGATGAACACCAGGATGGCGGCGGTCACCACCCCGGGTGCGGCCAGCGGGGCGATCACCTTGCGGAATGCCTGGGCCGGTGTGGCGCCGTCCATTTTCGCCGCCTTTTCCAGGTCCCACGGAATCTCCCGGAAGAACGCCGACAACGTGTAGATGGCAAGCGGCAGAGCGAATGTGATGTAGGGCAGGATCAAGCCCGGCCAGGTGTCGAACAACCCTACGAAGCGTTCGATGTTGAACAGCGGGGTGACCAGCGAGATGGCGGGGAACATCGTAACCAGCAGGGTCGCGCCGATCAGCACGCGCTTGCCGGGGAAGCTGAGCCGCGCGATCGCGTAGGCGGCCATCGCGCCGAGCACCACCGCGATCGCGGTGGTGGTCAAACCGATTCCGATCGAGTTCACCAACGCCGCACCGAACAAGTCGCCGCGGAAGATGCCGCGGTAGTTCTCGAACGACACCGACGACGGAAACAGCTTGCCGTCCTTGACCGTTGACGTGGGCTTGAGCGAGAGGCTGACGATCCACAACACCGGTACAAGTGCGTACACCACGACCACGGCGTCTACCACGGCCCAGACCGCCGCCCGCCGGGCGCCTCCCCGCGCCCATGCCTGGTCAGCGGCCATCGAGGTCACCACCGGGCGCGGCCGCGCCGAACACCTTGATGTAAACCAGCGCGATGATGCCCACACAGACGAAGATCAGCACGCTGATCGCCGAACCCAGTCCGACATTGAATCCCTTGAACAGGTTGTCGTAGCCCAGGATTGACACCGAATCGGTGTTGTTGGCGCCGTCGGTGAGCACGTAGATGTTGTCGAAGATGCGGAAAGCGTCCAGCGTACGGAACAGCAACGCGACAATGACCGCCGGCTTGATGATGGGCAAGGTGACGCGCATCAGCCGCCGCCACGGCCCGGCGCCGTCGACTTGGGCCGCCTTGAGCAGGTCCTCGGGCACCATCGCCAGGCCGGCCAACAGCAGCAGCGACATGAACGGCGTCGTCTTCCAGACCTCGGCGAGGACGACGATGCCCAGCGACGGAATCTGCTGGGTCAACGGCGCGCTGCCGTGCGGCAACAGGTTTGCCAGGTAACCGGTGCCCGGCGTCCACGCGTAGTACCAGCTGTAGGACGCGACAACGGTGACGATGCCGTACGGGATGAGCACCGCGGTACGCACCAGGCCCTTGCCGACCAGGGTGCGATGCATCACCAACGCCAGCGCCAGCCCCAACACGAACTCGAGCGACACGGAAACCGCTGTGATGCCCAGGGTTACCGCAAGCGCGGTCCACCAATACCGGTCGGTCAGGATGGTTTGGTAGTTGCTCAAACCGACGAACGCGGTGTCGTTGGGGGTGGCGAGGTTGTTGCGCTGCAGGCTCAGCCATACCGCGTACCCGATCGGGTAGGCGGTCACCGCCAGCATCAGCATGGCCGCGGGCGCGACGAGCGCGAAGGCAAGTCGCCGCTCCGACAGCCGGTTTCGGCTCCGGGTCCGCGGGGCGACGGCGGCCTCATGCGGCTGCACGGCGGTGGCGGTCACGGTAACAGCCCCTTGCCGTCGATGGCCTTCTGCGCCTGCGCGGCGAGCTCGTCGGCCGTCCGCTCCGGGTCGATCCGTGTGACGGGGCTCAACGTGGCGGACAGCCGCAGCGACAACGCCTGATAGACCGGCGTCGCCGGCCGGACGGCGGCGTCGGTGAGCTGCCGGCGAATGACCGTGTACATCGGATACTTGGCCTGGAACTGCGGGTCGGAGTACAACGACGTCCGCACCGCGGGCAGCCCGCCTTGCATCGAAACGTACTTCTGGCTCTGCGGGCTGCGCAGGCAGCGCACCGCCTCGAATGCCTCCGCGCGGTGGCGGGTGGTGCTGGCCACCGCCAGGTTGAGCCCCCCGATCGTCACCTTGGCGGGCCGGGGCGGCGCCACGCTGGGATACGGCGCGAAACCAAAGACCTTCCGGCTGGCGTCGTAGGCGATGCGGAACTGCTCGTCGCTGGGCACGAACATCCCGACGTCGTTGATGCTGCCGGCCAGCGCCGGATCGGCGTTCAGCGGCAGGAAGGGGACACCGCCCTTCACCGCGTTTTCCAGCATGGAGGCCAGCACGTAGGGCCAGTTGACCTCCAGTGCGGCCTTGCCCTGCTCGACCGCGAGCCGCGCCGTGCCCTCGTCGGTCCGGGTGATCGAGGGATCGGCGCCGGGGGCGGTGGCCACCGCCCTCAGGATGCGCAACGCGTTGACTGTCGCGGCCCGGTGCGCGGGGGTGTCGGTCAAGGTGACCTGGCGGCCGTCCTCGGAGAGCACCTGACCGCCGCCGCTGACCAGCAGCGTGTTGAACCACACCACCAGACCCTCGCCCTCGTTCGCCTGCACCGCTATCCAGGCGGGCTGCCCCTCGGCGTGCAGCCGTGCGGCCTCGGCCACCATCGCATCCCAGTCTGGCGGCGGTTGGTGCACCAAATCTGGCCGGTACCAAAGTAATTCGGTATTGGTGGCGACGGGTGCGGCATACAGCCGGTGCTTCCAACGCGCCGTTGCCAACGGACCCGGCAGGGTGTCAGCGCCGGCGTCGGCGTCGGCCCGCCCCTCGGGATCGTCCGACAGCGGCAGCGCCCAACCCGCCTCGGCGAACTCCGCGGTCCACACCACGTCCAGCGCCATCACATCCAGGCCGCGGTCGTGAGCGCTGAGCCGCCGCGCCAGCTGCACCCGCTGCTCGCCCGGCCCCCTGGGCAGGCTCACGTGCTGGATGGCGAACCGGCCTGCCAGTTGCTTGGTGCACTCCTGGGCGACGGCGGTGAAGGCGGCCGAATCGGTGGCCGGCGTGAAAAACGTGATCACCACCCCGGTGCCGGAGTTCCCGCACGCCGGCACCGCCGTGGTGAGGGTGAGCGTCGCCAACGCGATGGCGGCCGCCCGTCGCAGGCGCCGACGACGATTCACCACTGGATTCACACCTCTCGCGCGCGGCCTCAAATCGCTAAGCGCGCCAACAGGTCCCGCGCCTTCTCCGCGTTCTGCGGATCGCAGAGCACGTCGTAGCGGCCGGCCACCAATTGCATCGTCGAGCTGAAATCCCTTGTGCCGCGGGCCATCGCGTACGGCACGGCGGAGGTGATCAGCCCGAAGAAGACCCCGGCGACCAGACCCGTGGCCAGCGCCGCCCACGGATTCGGGCTGAAGAAGCCGAGCACCAACCCGATGAACAAACCCAGCCAGGCGCCGCTCAGCACACCACCGCCGAGGACCTTGGGCCACGTCAGCCTGCCGGTGACGCGTTCGACCTGCATCAGGTCGACGCCGACGATGATCACCTGCTGAACCGGGAACTGCTGCTCGGAGAGATAGTCGACGGCGCGCTGCGCCTCGGCGTAGGTGGGATACGACCCGACCGGCCAACCCTTGGGCGGCGTCGGTAGTCCGGGGACGCCGCGGCGGCCCGCCGCCGCGCCCGGGGGGGTGGCGCCGGGAACTTGACCGGGCTGGAAAGGACTAGTCATTGGTGCTCATTCTCCTCCGCCACGGCCAACGGCACATCTCGGGCCCTTTTAGCCTATCCAGCGACCGCTCGCCAACCTGCGAAAACAGGTCGCCCCCGGCCCGGCGGCCGGCGGCGATTCGCGCCCGATTCGCCGATTTCGCATCGGCTAGGTTGAACAGCATGACAGCGCCCGGCGATGGCTTCGGCGAACGCTCCCACGACGACCAGGCCAAACCGTTCCCCGCCGGCGGCGACGCCCCGGACGCGCCGCAGCCGCCGTGGGAACCGCCGCCATCGGGGGCGGCGCCCGAATATCCGCCGCCGGCATACCCGCCGCCGGGCTATCCCACCGAATACCACCCCGGTTACGCGGCCCAATACCCGCCGCCTCCGGGCTATGGGCCGCCGCCCGGATATGACCAGCCGTCCGGTTATGGCGCGCCGCCGTACCAAGCCGGGCCGGCCCAATTCGGTGGGCCGCCCGGAGGCTACGGACCGCCGCCCTACCCGGGCGGCTATTACCCGGCCCCGGACTACCTCGGCGGCTACGGATCACCGAGCGGACTGAAACCGGGGACGAACAAGCTCGCCATCGCGTCGCTCATCTCGTCGTTCACCGGCGTGTTCTGTTGCTGCGTCGGCTCGATCGTCGCCATCGTGCTGGGCGTGGTCGCGATGAACGAAATCAAGCGCACCCAGCAAGACGGCTACGGCCTCGCGGTTGCCGGCATCGTCATCGGCATCGCGACCTTGGTGGTGAGCCTGATCGTCTTCATGTTCGCGCTGCACTCGCGTTAGCAGCTGCGCCGTAGCCGATCCACCACCGCCGCCATCCACCGCGTCGACGGCGGCTGCCTAGGCTTTCCCCATGGCATCGGTCAACAGGGTTTACATCGCCCGGCTCTCGCGGATGTTGGTGCTGGGTCCGCTCGGCGAATCCTTCGGCCGGATCCGCGATGTCGTGATCGGCATCAGCATCGTGCGTCAGCAACCCCGCGTCCTGGGTCTGGTCGTCGACCTGGCGACGCGGCGCAGCATCTTCATCCCGATGCTGCGGGTCGCCGCGATCGAGCCGGAGGCCGTCACCCTGAACACCGGGAGCGTCTCCCTGCGCCACTTCGAGCAGCGCCCGGGCGAGGTGCTGGCGATCGGCCAGGTGCTCGACACCCAGGTGAAGGTCAACGATCCCGCGCTTCCGGAGCTGGCCGGCCTGGACGTCGTCATCACGGACCTGGGCATCGAACAGACGCGGACCCGCGACTGGATGGTGAGCCGGGTCGCCGTCCGCAGCCAGCGGCGGCTCGGCCGGCGTGGCCCCGTGCACGTCGTGGATTGGTACCACGTGCAGGGCCTGAGCCCGTCGGCGCTGGCGCTGCCGGGCCAGGGGGTGGCGCAGCTGCTGAGCCAGTTCGAGGGCTGGAAGGCGGTGGACGTCGCCGACGCCATCCGCGGCCTGCCGCCCAAGCGGCGCTACGAGGTGCTCAAAGCGCTCGACGACGACCGGCTGGCGGACGTCCTGCAGGAACTGCCCGAGCTGGACCAGGCCGACGTGCTGTCCGAGCTGGGCACCGACCGCTCCGCCGACGTCCTCGAGGAGATGGACCCCGACGACGCCGCCGACCTGCTCGGCGTGCTCAATCCGACGGACGCCGAGATGCTGCTGACGCGGATGGACCCCGACGATTCGGCCCCGGTGCGCCGGCTGCTGGCGCACTCGCCGGACACCGCGGGCGGCCTGATGACCTCCGATCCGGTGGTGTTGACGCCCGACACGTCGGTCGCCGAGGCGTTGGCCCGGGTCCGCGATCCGGACCTCACCCCGGCCCTGTCGTCCATGGTGTTCGTGGTGCGGCCGCCCACGGCCACCCCCACCGGCCGCTACTTGGGCTGCGTGCAGCTGCAGCGGCTGCTTCGCGAACCGCCGGCCGAGCTGGTCGGCGGGATCGTCGACAACGACCTGCTCACCCTGACCCCGGAGACGCCGCTGGGGGCGGTGACGCGCTACCTGGCGGCGTACAACCTGGTGTGCGGGCCGGTACTCGATGATCAGAACCATCTGTTGGGCGCGGTGACGGTGGACGATCTGCTCGATCACCTGCTGCCGCACGACTGGCGCGTGGATGTGCAGGCGCTCGACGCCGCCGGCCGGCTGGAAGAACTGGGAGGATCCGCGTGAGCAAGTCCCCGGCCCCGCGCCGGCTCTACACCCCGCGGACGTCGCGCAGGTACTCGCCACGCCTGGACCCCGAGGCCGTCGGCCAGATCACCGAGTCCATCGCCCGTTTCTTCGGCACCGGCCGCTACCTGCTGGTGCAGACGATCATCGTGTTCGCGTGGATCGCGGTGAACCTGTTCGCCGTGGGGCTGCGCTGGGACCCGTATCCGTTCATCTTGCTCAACCTGGCCTTCTCCACGCAGGCCGCCTACGCGGCGCCGCTGATTCTGCTCGCCCAGAATCGTCAGGAAAACCGGGACCGCGTCGCGCTCGAACAGGACCGCCACCGCGCCTCCCAGACCAAAGCCGACACCGAGTTCCTGGCGCGCGAGCTCGCGGCGGTCCGGCTCGCGGTCGGCGAGGTCGTGACCCGCGAGTATCTGCGCCACGAGCTCGAGGATCTGCGCTCGCTGCTGGCCGGTTTGGACCCCGAATCCGAGCACTCCGGGGGCGCGCCGGGCGGTGACGGCGCGGACCGCGCGACTAAGAAATCGGGTTGAGAACCAGTTCCGACCATTGCGCCACTCTGGTCACAAGAGTTATGTATGGTGATCTAGTTCACGGCTGAGAAGCAGTTGACCAGCTCACATACCTAGGACGGTCGAGTGCGCATTGGGGGACGCCGGGGTCCACGCCCGGCCGCCGCGGCGGAGCGGCAACGGGCTCTTCAGGTGACGCGCACGCGCGCCTTCGGCGTAGCCACTATCACTCCCCTGGTTTTCGCGGGCGCCGTAAGCGGTGCCGCGCCCTCTCTCCCCGAGAAGCTCCCCCCGGTGCACGCGAACGTGGCGCCGGTGGCCGCCGTCTCCCCCGCCTTCCCCGACCTCTCGGGGCCGGCCGTCGTGTCCATCGACCGCTCGCCGAACGCGTTCCACGTCGCCGAGCCGGCCTTGTCGGCTCCCCCGAAGCCGATGATCGTCAATGCGCCGGGCGCGCTTGGCATTCCGAGCATCGCGCTCGCGGCCTATCGCAACGCCGAACAGAAGATGGCCGTGGCCGCGCCGGGCTGCGGGGTCAGCTGGAACCTGCTGGCCGGCATCGGGCGCATCGAGTCGGGCCATGCGGGCGGAGGAGCGGTTGACGCCCGCGGCACCGCGGTCGTCCCGATCTATGGACCGGCGCTGGACGGCACGCTGCCGGGCAACGAGATCATCCTCCAGAGCAGCACCGGCAATCGCCCCACCTACGCCCGCGCGATGGGGCCGATGCAGTTCCTGCCCGGCACCTGGGCGCGCTACGCGTCCGACGGTAAAGGCGACGGCGTTGCCGATCCGCAGAACCTGTTCGACTCCACGCTGGCCGCGGCCCGGTACCTGTGCAGCGGCGGCCTCAACCTCCGCGACCCGTCGCAGGTGATGGCCGCGATCCTGCGCTACAACAACTCGATGGCGTACGCGCAGAACGTGCTCGGGTGGGCCTCGGCGTACGCCACCGGCGTGGTTCCGGTCGACCTGCCTCCGATGACGGGCCCGCCGCCTCCGCTCGCCGACGCGCACCTGGAGCATGCGGAGGGACTCGGCCCCAACCTGCCGATGAACATCAACGGCCTGCCGTCGGACGACCCCCTGGCGCGCATGCCGCTGATCGACCTCACCTCGCCGCAGAGCCCCGGTCAGCAGCCGATGTTCCCGTGGATGGCCCCGACCCCACAGCAGGCCCCGTCGCGCCTGTCCGGCTGCACCGTCATCTGCGTCGGCCCCCAGAGCCCACCGCCGAACGCCGCCCCGCCATGGGGTCAGCCGCTCGTCGCACCGCCCGCGCCACCGATGGGCGCCCCGCCGCTGGGCGCGCCACCCGCCCCGCCGCTCGGCCCGGAGCGGCTTCCCGGTGCGATCCGCTGGACGTCGACCGCGCTGCGGCAGGCCCGCGACTACCTGAGTGGGGTGACCACCCAGCTGCGCGAAGACCTGGGGCCCGAGTTCGACGACCTGCGCGTCCCGCTGAGCGAATTGCAGAAGCTGCGGGGGATGACGCCCCGCGCCGCGCTGACCAAGCACCTGCTGGACGGCGACGATTCGTTCCTCACCGGCAACTTCGACCGACCGGCCACCGGGGCGGTCACGCCGGCAGCCCCGCCCCAGCCGACAGCCGAGCAACACCTTTCCGGGCCGACCCCGTTCGACGCCGACGCGACCTGAGCGTCAGCGCCGAGACTGTAATCCGGCAGAAGGTGCTCGGCGTGCCGTCGCCCTGGGTTCAGTGTCGACGACGGGTTAGCGTCGCGTCGGGTCCAGTCCCAGCGACACGCCCGCCAATCCGCGCCGGCGTGCCGACAGCTTGTCGGCCACGCTGCGCAGTTCCTTGCCGGCGGGGGAGTCGGGGGCGCTCAGCACGATCGGGGTGCCGGAATCGCCGGCGGCCACCAGGGCGGGGTCCAACGGGATCTGGCCGAGCAGCGGCACGTCGGCGCCGACGGCGCGGGACAACCGCTCGGCCACCTGCCGGCCGCCGCCCTCGCCGAACACCTGCAACGTCGAACCGTCGGGCAGCGTGAGACCGGACATGTTCTCCACCACGCCGGCGAGGCGTTGCCGGGTTTGCATCGCGATGCTGCCCGCCCGCTCGGCGACCTCGGCCGCGGCCAGCTGCGGCGTTGTCACCACCATCAGCTCGGCGCTCGGGATCAGCTGGGCCACCGAGATGGCGATGTCGCCGGTGCCCGGCGGCAGGTCCAGTAAGAGCACGTCCAGGTCGCCCCAATAGACGTCGGCCAGGAACTGCTGCAGCGCACGGTGCAGCATCGGCCCGCGCCACACCACCGGTGTGTTGCCCTCGGTGAACTGGGCGATCGAGATGACCTTCACCTCGTGGGCGATGGGCGGCAGGATCATCGACTCGACCTGGGTGGGCCGGTCGGTGGTACCCATCATCCGCGGGATGGAGTGGCCGTGGATATCGGCGTCCAGCACGCCGACGGACAGTCCGCGCGCGGCCATCGCGGCGGCCAGGTTGACGGTGACGGTGGACTTGCCCACCCCGCCCTTCCCCGACGCGACCGCGTAGACCCGGGTCAGCGAGTTCGGCTGGGCGAACGGGATGACGGGCTCGCGGGCATCGCCCCGTAACTGCTTGCGCAGTTCGGTGCGCTGCTCGTCGTTCATCACGTCCAGGGTGACCTTCACGGCCCCCGTGCCCGGAACATCGGAGACGGCCTGGGTGACCCGCTCGCTGATTTCGGTCTTCTTCGGGCAGGCGGCGGTGGTCAGGTAGATCGCGACGTGCACGCCGCCGTCGGGCTCGGTGTCAATGCTCTTGACCATTCCGAGTTCGGTGATCGGACGCCGCAACTCGGGGTCGATCACCTTCCCCAGTGCGGTGCGGATTGCTGCGCTCAGGTCGGCAGTGTCATGAGGGGACATCACCGCCGAGTGTAGGCGCGCTACCAGACGGGCCGGTCAGCCGCCCGCGACAGGACCCGGCGGCTTCGGCGCCGGCCGCACCACCCGCGCCTCCGGCCCCGGCGTCGCCGGCGCCGAAACCGGCCGGCCCGCCGAACGCGC
>NZ_LZJB01000483.1:0-3567 GCF_001666895.1 Mycobacterium sp. E3298 | reverse complement strand
CCCCGGTCCGCCAAGACCCTTGAGAGCTGCGAATTCGCCGACCAGATTGTCGGCGAGCCATCGGCGAACCTCCGCCCGGAACTCCTCGACGTCCTGCATGCCCTGTAGGCTAACCTACCAAGCACTTGCTTTGTCGGCTCGGTGACGATGCGCGCCGCGCAGCGGCGTGGGAGGAACCGGGCAATCCAGGTAGGAGCAGTCTCGATGACCGGCGATGTCCGCACGATTCCCGCGGCGCTGGACCGTTTTGCGAGTCGGTTTCCCGACCACGACGCGTTGATCACCGACGAGCGTTCGTTCACGGCCGCGGCCCTGCGCGACGAGGTCCGCCGGGCGGCCGCCGCGTTGATCGCCCTCGGCGTGCGGTCGGGCGACCGGGTGGCCATCTGGTCGCCCAATACCTGGCACTGGGTGGTCGCCTGCCTGGCCGCCCACCACGCCGGCGCGGCGATGGTGCCGCTGAACACCCGTTATACCGCCGAGGAAGCCGCCGACATCCTGGCCCGCACCGCGGCGCCCGTGCTGTTCGGGATGGGCACGTTCCTGGGCCACGATCGCGTCGCCGATCTGGATCGGGATGCCTTGCCCGCGCTGCGGCACGTCGTCCGGATTCCGGTCGAGGCCGACGATCCCGTTTCAGGGACGTGGGACGACTTCGTCACGCGGGGCACCGACCTCGAGTCTGTCGCCACCCGCGCCGCCGCCGTCACGCCCGAGGACGTCAGCGACATCCTGTTCACCTCGGGCACCACCGGCCGCAGCAAAGGGGTGCTGTGCGCGCACCGGCAGTCGTTGTCGGCGTCGGCGTCGTGGGCGGCCAACGGCAAGATCACCAGCGACGACCGCTACCTGTGCATCAACCCGTTCTTCCACAACTTCGGCTACAAGGCGGGCATCCTGGCCTGTCTGCAGACCGGCGCGACGCTGATCCCGCACCTGACGTTCGACCCACTGCGCGCGCTGCAGGCGATCGAGCGGCACCGCATCACCGTGTTGCCGGGACCGCCCACCATTTACCAGACCCTGCTGGACCATCCGCAGCGCGGGGACTACGACCTGAGTTCGCTGCGGTTCGCGGTGACAGGGGCGGCCACCGTGCCCGTCGTGCTGGTGGAGCGCATGCAATCCGAACTCGACATCGACATCGTGCTGACGGCGTACGGCCTCACCGAGGCCAACGGGATGGGCACGATGTGCCGCGCCGACGACGACGCCGTCACCGTCGCCACCACCTGCGGGCGCCCGTTCGCCGACTTCGAATTGCGTATCGACTCAAGCGCTCCCGGCGAAGCGGGTGAGGTGCTGCTGCGCGGGCCGAACGTGATGCTGGGCTACCTCGATGACCCGGACGCCACGGCGGCGGCCATCGACGCCGACGGTTGGCTGCACACCGGTGACATCGGCGCCGTCGACGCGGCAGGCAATTTGCGCATCACCGACCGGCTCAAGGACATGTACATCTGCGGCGGCTTCAACGTGTACCCCGCCGAGGTCGAGCAGGTGCTCGCCCGGATGACGGGGATCGCCGACGCCGCGGTGATCGGCGTCCCCGACGAGCGCCTCGGCGAGGTCGGCCGGGCCTTCGTGGTGACCCGGCCCGGCGCCGACCTCGACGAACAATCCGTGATCGCTTACACCCGTGAACATTTGGCGAACTTCAAGGCACCGCGGTCGGTGCGGTTCGTCGACGCGTTGCCGCGCAATCCGGGCGGCAAGGTGGTCAAACCCCAACTGCGAGAGCTGGCCTGAATGGATCTGGAATTAGACGAGGAGACCCAGGCGTTTGCGGCCGAGGTCCGTGAGTTCTTGTCCGCCAACGCCGAGTCGATCCCGACGAAGTCCTACGACAACGCCGAAGGTTTCGCGCAGCACCGGCACTGGGACCGCGTGCTGTTCGATGCCGGGCTGTCGGTGATCACCTGGCCGAAGAAATACGGCGGCCGCGATGCGCCGCTGTTGCATTGGGTGGTGTTCGAGGAGGAGTACTTCCGCGCCGGCGCCCCCGGCCGGGCCAGCGCCAACGGCACCTCGATGCTGGCGCCCACGCTGTTCGCGCACGGCACCTCCGAGCAGCTGGACCGAATCCTGCCGAAAATGGCCAGCGGCGAACAGATCTGGGCGCAGGCGTGGTCGGAGCCGGAGTCCGGCAGCGACCTGGCCTCGCTGCGATCCACCGCGACCAAGACCGACGGCGGCTGGCTGCTCAACGGGCAGAAGATCTGGAGTTCGCGCGCGCCGTTCGCCGAGATGGGCTTCGGGCTGTTCCGGTCGGACCCGGAAGCCGAGCGGCACAACGGCCTGACGTACTTCATGTTCGACCTGAAGGCGAAGGGCGTCACCGTGCGGCCCATCGTGCAGCTGGGCGGCGATACCGGGTTCGGCGAGATCTTCCTCGACGACGTGTTCGTCCCCGACCACGACGTGATCGGCACCCCGAACGAGGGTTGGCGGGCGGCGATGAGCACCTCGAGCAACGAGCGGGGCATGTCGCTGCGCAGCCCGGCGCGGTTCCTGGCGACCGCCGAGCGGCTGGTGCGACTGTGGCAGGACAGCGGCTCGCCCCCCGGGTTCGCAGACCGGGTGGCCGACGGCTGGATCAAGGCGCAGGCCTACCGGCTGCAGACCTTTGCCACGGTGACGCGGCTGGCCGACGGCGGTGAGCTGGGCGCCGAATCGTCGGTGACCAAGGTGTTCTGGTCCGACCTCGATGTAGACCTGCACCAGACCGCGCTGGACATCCTCGCCGCCGACGGCGAGCTCGCCGGCAGCTGGACGGATGGCCTGCTGTTCGCCCTGGGCGGCCCGATCTACGCCGGCACCAACGAGATTCAGCGCAACATCATCTCGGAGCGGCTGTTGGGCCTGCCCCGCGAGAAGTCCGGGGGCAAGAAATGAAATTCGCGCTAGACGAGCAACAGCGCGACTTCGCGGCCAGCATCGACGCCGCGCTCGGCGCGGCCGACCTGCCCGGCGCGATCCGTGGCTGGTCCGCCGGCGACACCGCGCCCGGCCGCAAGGTGTGGGAGCGGCTGGCCGAACTGGGCGTCACCGCGCTGGCGGTTCCGGAGAAGTTCGACGGCATCGAGGCGCACCCGGTCGACCTGGTGGTCGCGCTCGAACGCCTGGGACGCTGGTGCGTGCCGGGGCCGGTGGCCGAATCCATCGCCGTGGCACCGGTTTTGCTCGCCTCGGACGAGCGGTGCGCGGCGCTGGCCTCCGGCGAGCTGGTAGCCACGGTCGCGTTGCCACCGCATGCGCCGCGCGCGGTGGACGCCGACTCGGCCGGGCTGGTGCTGCTGGCTACCGACGACGGTGTGAGCGAGGCCGCGCCCGGCGACCGGCACGAGTCGGTCGATCCGAGCCGGCCCGTCTACGACGTGACCGCCACCGGCCAACCCTGGCAGGCGGAGGTCCGGCGCGCCTTCGAGTTCGGCGCGCTGGCCACCGCCGCGCAGCTGGTCGGCGCCGCCGAGGCGCTGCTGCGGGACACCGTCGACTACGCCAAGCAGCGCGCCCAGTTCGGCCGGGTGATCGGTTCCTATCAGGCGATCAAGCACAAGCTCGCCG
>NZ_LZJB01000482.1:0-7226 GCF_001666895.1 Mycobacterium sp. E3298 | reverse complement strand
CGACGGCTTGAGCGTGGTGTCGAACGACGTCCCGCCGGGGCCGTTGTAGAGGTACACCACCTCCTGCGGCAGACCGCTGGCCTGGGCGACGATGCGCGCCGCCTCGAGCGGCTTATCGTTGAGGAAGTCGGTGGCGTCCAGTTGCGCCTGCAGGAACGCCGCCAGCACCTCCGGGTGCGAGGACGCATATGCGCGTCGCACCACCACGCCGTGCAGCGTCGGCAGGTTCAGCTCGGCCCCGTCGTACAGCAGCTTGGCCTTGCCCTGGTACACCAGCAGCCCGGGCCACGCGACGAACTGCGAAAGCCCGTTCACCTGACCCGATTCCAGCGCGGACGCGCCAACCTGGGGCTGCTGGTTGAGTACCTCGACGCCGGTGATGCCGGCCCTGCCCAGCGCACGCACTAACGTGCCGTGGCCCGCGGAGCCCACACTGGCCGACACCTTGGCGCCGGCCAGGTCGGCGAGCGCGGTCGCCGGCGAATCGGGCGCCACCACAACCATGTTCAGCGCGCCCTTGGGGTTGTAGCCGGTGACCGACACCATTTCCGTGCGGGCCAGCGGGTTGGCCTGGGTCTTGGACCCGTTGATCAGCATCGGGTAGTCGCCCATCGATCCGATGTCGATCTTCTCGGCAAGCATCTGGGCGGTGATCGGGGCGCCGGTGTCGTAATCCTGCCAGCGCACGGCGTATCTGGTGCCGGTGCGGGTGGTGATGTCGGCGAGCCGCCGCTCGAGGTAGCCCTGCGCACGCAGCAGCGTGCCGGCGGTCACCGTGTTGATGGTCTTCGACTGGTATCCCACCACGACGTTGACCACGCCGGAGGATTGCGAGAACGATTCCAGCGAGCACCCGTTGGCGAACACGGCCAGCGCGCTCGCCACCGAAAGCAGCCGGAGGGCATGCTTTTTCATGATGGCATCGGGTTTCAGCGGAGGAGATAGGGCATGTTCACGGTGACGGCGCCGGTCGGACACCGAGCCGCGCAGGGGCCGCAGTACCAGCACTCGTCGACGTGCATGAATGCCTTGCCGGTGTCGGGGTTGATCGCCAGCGCGTCCAGCGGACAGACCTCGACGCACAGGGTGCAGCCGTCGATGCACAACGACTCGTCGATCGTCACCGGCACGTCGGCCCGGGTGTTGTTGACCAGCGTCATGTATCGCTCCTTGTCAGGCTGCCGCGCATGGTGATTCGATCGCCACGCATCCGGATGTACTCCAAGTCAACGGGTGTGCCGTCGGCGAGACTGGTGAGCCGCTCCAGCATGAGCAGTGCGGCCCCGTCGGGCACCTGCAGGGTGGCCGCCGAATGCGCGTCGGCGGGGATGGCCTCCAGCGCGAGCGACGCCGAGCCCAGCCGCTGCCCGCTGACCTCTTCGATGAGCGCGAACACATCGTTGGTCTCCAGCGGATGGCGCAGCACCTGCTCCCCGATACCCGGGGCCAGGTAGGTCAGATCGAGGCTGAGCGGCAGGTCGCCGAGGTAGCGCAGGCGTTCGATGAAGACCGCCTGTTCGCCGGGCGCCAGCCCCAACCGGCGGGCCACCGACGGCGGCGCGGCGACGGGCATTGCGGCGCGCACCTCGTTGCGCACCTCACCCAGGTTCTTGAAAGTCTCCTTCAGCCCCAGCAACGCGTCCAGCCCGTGCGAGTACTTGCGCTGGGCGACGTGCGTGCCGACCTTGGGCCCGCGCTCGATCAACCCCTCGTGCTTCAGCAGCGCAAGCGCCTCACGAACGGTGTTGCGCGACACCAGGAATTCGGCCGCCAGGTCGTGTTCGGCCGGCAACCCGGCGGGATAGGCGTCGGCGTGGATCTGTTGGCGCAACACGTCGGCGACCCGGCGGGCGCGGTCGGCCCTGGGCTCGCTGCTGATCGGTTGCGCCACGCGGCCACGCTAACGCGGCTCAGGGGCGCATTTCGGCCAAGCGACGAGGGCCCCCGCCGGCGCCTCGGGGCATTGCGCCGGGGCGCTTTCATCGGCGACCAGCCAAAACCGGGAGCCGGCGCACCATTGCGCCACCCCGGCGCCGCCGTCGTGGTTCCGATCGCGGTGAGCGGAACCGTTTGGGGCACGGGCTATCGCGAAGCGCCGACCATCTCGGGATCGCGGCCGGGCCCCGGCGGTACACCTTGCGATCCGGCAGGGCGCGACCGCGCGGGCACCAATGGCACGGCCGCCAACGGAAACAACGCGCACAGCGCCCAGGCCGGCGGGTATCCGGCGGCCATGATCAGCGCACCGAAAAGCGGGGGCCCGGCGGCGGCCGTCAGCCGTTGGGTGGTGTTCTGCAGACCCAACGCGCGCCCGCTCCAGAACGGTCCGGCGAACTCGGTGATGGCGGTGGCCTCGAGCCCGTTGTCGAGCACCGCGAGCACCGAGATGACGACCATGAGCAACACGTCGTAACCCGAACCGGTGCCGTCGGTCAGGGCGAGCAGCAACAGGGTCAGCGCGGCGCCGACCGCGATGGTGCGGACCGGCCGCATCCGCGAGCCGACGCGGTCCGACCAGCGCCCGACGGCGATTCGGCCCGCCGCGCCCAGCAATTGACACACGGTGACCAGGCCGCCGGCGGCGGCGACCGACCACCCGTGGTGGTGTATCAGCCACACGAGCATGAAGGTCACGGTCACCGTCTGCGGCACCATCAGCAGGGCGCCCACCGCGTGAATTCGCCAGAGCACGGACGATCCGCGATACGGGCTGGCCAGCTCGGCCTCGGTGGCTATCTTGCGGGATTTTCGCGGCGGATCGACGATCCCGAGCGCGCTGGCCATCGCGGCCACCGTGCACATCAGCGCGAGGAACATCAGCCCGGAACGGGGACCGCGCTCGGCCAGCTCCGGTATCACGAGCGCACCCAGGGCGATCCCCAACGGTTGCGCGGTCTGGCGGATGCCCATCGCCAGGCCCCGTTGATGCGCCGGGAACCAGGCGGACACCAGCCGGCCGCCGGCGGTGTTGCAGCTGGCGGCGGCCATCCCCCCGAGAAACAGGAAGACCCCGACGGCCACCATCGAGTGGGCCGACGCCGCCGCGTACGCCGCCACCGCCGTGAGCGCAGAACCGGCGGTCAGCACGACCCGCTCACCGACGCGGTCCAGCACCCAGCCCCAGAGCACGAGCGTGACGACCATGCCCCAACTCGGCATCGATGACAACAGGCCCGCTTCGGTCAACGAAATGCCCCTGCGCCCCTGCAGCGAAGGGATCAGGAACGCAACGCCGTTGATGAACAGGAACGAGGTCGCCGTAACCCCCAGGGAGACGGCCATGACCGACCAGCGCGCGCCCGCGCCGAGTTGGTGTGCGCCGCCGGCCTCGGTAAGCATGCAATCCATGGTGGCACGGGCTTCATCGTTCGCCGGGCACCTCGGCGCCGCGGCGACACCGTAACTTATTGAACCCTAAGGTATTTGATAACAAGAGCTCAGCATTCACGTCCGGTCCAAGGGGACAGAATTTGCGAATTGCGTTGTGTGCGTGATCATTTGGCCACGCGGTGCAACCACCTCGTCACCAGGGCGATTCACAGCGTGAACATAGCCTTTTCTTATGCGTCAATACGGCGTTTTCTCAGCGCGGCTACCCTCGAAGCGCATGACCACCGACACGAACTGGACTGTGGATGAGTGACGTTTCGCGGCAGGCGTTGACCAAGGTTCCGGCGGTAACCCTGGGGTTCTGGATCATCAAGATCTTGGCCACCACCTTGGGTGAGACCGGCGGCGATACCGTCACGATGACGCTGAACTGGGGCTATGCCGCCGGGGTCGCGCTCTTCGGTGTCGCGCTGGTGGTGCTGGTTGCCGCACAGATCCTGGCCAAGCGCTTCCATGCGTCGCTGTACTGGGCGACGATCGTGGCGTCGACGACGTTCGGCACGACGTTGGCCGACTTCGCCGACCGGTCGCTGGGCATCGGGTACACCGGAGGGTCGCTGCTGCTGTTGGGTTGCCTGATGGCCACCCTGGGCCTCTGGCGCTGGACGGAGGGGACCGTATCGGTCACCACCGTGTCGACGCCGAAGGTCGAGGCCTTCTATTGGGCGACTATCACCTTCTCGCAGACCCTGGGCACCGCGCTCGGCGATTGGCTGGCCGACACCCGCGGATTCGGTTACGAGCGTGGCGCATTGGTGTTCGCGGCCGGCCTGGCCGTGGTGATCGCCCTCTACTACTGGACCGGCATCTCGCGCGTCGCGTTGTTCTGGGTCGCGTTCATCCTGACCCGGCCGCTGGGCGCGACGGTCGGCGACTTCATCGACAAGCCGGTGGCCGACGGCGGCCTGGCCCTGAGCCGCCCGCTGGCCTCGGCGGTGCTCGCCGCGGTCATCGTGGCCCTGCTCGTCGTGCTGCCGCAGCGGCCGGGACGCCACCCCAGTGCGGCCCGGGAAGACGCCTGACCGCTCTCAGCGGCTTCCCAGCTCCGCGACCTACGCTTAAGTTGTCATGTCTGATACCGCACGCCCCGCGCGTCGTCAGAACGGCGCGCTCACCCAACTGCTGATTTTCGCCGCCACGGTCCTCGGCTCCGCCCTACTGGCGGCCGCGCCGGCCAACGCCGATCCCAGCCCGTTCAACACCCTCAATTGCACCTGCCCCACGAGCGCTCCGGCCGGCAGCCCGGCCCGGCACGACGCGATCGCGCGCGGGCTCCTGCGAGGGGAGCTCGGCTGGCCCGCGCAGCCCACGTCGGATCCGGGTCGGCAGGCCGGCTAACTCAGGCGTCTTCGCTCACGGCGGCGCGATCACCGTTGCGGGCCCCGTTCATGCCGGTGGCGTCCGACGGCAACTCGAAAGACGGATAGGCGGTACCGACCGCGGCCAGCGCCGCGTTGCGCTGCGCCTCCATCCGCGCCAGCGCGGACTCGGTGAAGACCGACAGCCCGAGGTCTGGGTTGTACCCGTGGATCTCCTTGACGTCGAGCTGGGCCAGGAAGTAGATGATCTCCTTGGAGACCACCTGCCCGGGCACCAGCACCGGGAATCCCGGCGGGTAGGGCACGACGAACGTGGTGGACACCAGCGTCTTGCCCTCGGCCAGCCGCCGCCCCGCCATGCCGATCAGGACGTGCTCGCGATCGGACTCCTCGTAGCCGGCGTAGAAGGCCGACCGCATGTCACCGAAGACGCACGCGTCGACGGGCCGGAAGGCGACGTCGAACTCGCTGAAGTCGGGCAGGTGCGGCAGGTCCTGGGTGATCTCCTCGACGTGACGCTCCTGCAACGCCCGGTCGGCGACGCTGGCCGCGTTCTCGGCGCGGTCGAAATCGGTTGCGACCCTGCGTAATACGTCCAGGAGGTAGTGCACGCTGGACCACGTGACGCCGATGGTGAAGATCAACAGCACGCTGTTGATCGACGTCTTGTTGATCTGGATGCCGAATCGCTCCATCAGGATCTTCTCGCGGAAGTCATACCCGTTCATCCCGGTCTTGCCGACGAACAGGGTCACCCGCGTCGCATCCAGCACGAACTGATCGGAGCGCCACGCCTCGTTCCATTCGGCCAGCGCGCCCTGCCTGACCTCGCGGTACGAGCTCACCGACGACGCCCGGAATTCCTCGGGCACCAGGTCGGACTCGTCGAGGATGCGGAACCACTTGCTGATCAACCGGTCTCGGCGCACCCGATGCCGGAATACCAGCGCCATGTCGTAGGTCTGCCGGACCAGCTGGAAACCCTCGATGTCGACCTGGCGGCGCGCCAGGTCCAGCGACGCCAGCAACTGCTGGTTCGGCGACGTCGAGGTGTGGGTCAGGAACGCCTCACCGAAGGCATCCCGGTTCAGGGCATTGAAGTCCTGGTCGCGGACGTGGATCATCGACGCCTGCCGCAGCGCCGAGAGCGACTTGTGCGTCGAGTGCGTCGCGTAGACCCGCACCCGCGCCTTGGCGGGGTCGGGCAGCAGCGGGCGATCCACCCAGTCGGACCGGTCCCCCCCGTTTTGCACCCGTTCCATTTCGGCCGCCCATTTCCGGTATTCGGCGGCGTATTCCGGGGAGGCCAGCATCTGCTCGAGGCGCTCGGCCGACACCATGGCGGTGCGCTGCCGTGCCCACGGCACCGCGGTGGCGAAGGCGTACCACGCCTCGTCCCACAGGAAGCAGATGTCGGGCTTGATCGCCAGCACCTCCTGCATGACCTGCAACGGGTTGTAGACCACCCCGTCGAAGGTGCAGTTGGTCAGCAGCAGCATGCGCACGCGGTGCAGTTGGCCGGCCGCCTCGAGGTCGAGCAGCGTCTGCTTGATGGTGCGCAGCGACACCGCCCCGTAGATGGCGAACTGCGGCAACGGGTATGCGTCCAGGTACAGCGGGTACGCCCCGGCCAGCACCAGCCCGTAGTGGTGCGACTTGTGGCAGTTGCGGTCGATCAGCACGATGTCGCCCGGCCGGGTCAGCGACTGCACGACGATCTTGTTGGCCGTCGAGGTGCCGTTGGTGACGAAATACGTGTGGTTGGAATTCCACGTGTGCGCGGCCTTGTCCATCGCCTTCTTGATGTTGCCGTGCGGGTCGAGCAGCGAGTCGAGGCCGCCGGAGGTGGTCGAGGTCTCGGCCATGAAGATGTTGCGGCCGTAGAATTCGCCCATGTCCTGCAAGGACTTCGAGTTGAAGATGCTGGCACCGCGCGCGACCGGCAGCGCGTGGAACTGCCCCACCGGCGCCGCCGCGTACGCGCGCAGCGCGTCGAAAAACGGTGTGGAGAAACGGTTCCGCAGCCCCGCGAGCACGGTGCTGTAGAGGTCGGTCACGTCGTTGAGCCGGTAGAACGTCCGGTCGTATACGTCGGGCTCGGTGTCGTCGCCGGCCGCGATCGACTCGTCGGTGAGCAGGTACAGATCGATGTGGGGCCGCAGCTCGCGGATCCATTCGCCGCACTCCACCCAGTCGTTGGCGCGGTCGGGGATGTCCACGTCCTCGTTGGCCCCGAGCAGGGTGTTCATCAGCGGCAGCCGGTCTCGGGAGCGCAGCGGCAGGTCGTCGCGGATGATCGCGGCCTGGATCTCGCCGTTCAGGGCGACGGCGGCGATGGCGTCCTCGACGCTGGGCGCCACCAGGATTTCGAACTGCACGTCGTCGGAGGGGTTGCGCAGCGCCCGCAGGCATTCGGCCAGGCAGTCGGGGGCCGTCGCGGGGGCGTCGTCGGCGAGCAGCACGGTGTAAAAATGCTGTTTCTTGGCCTGGGCCACCAGCTCCTGGTCGGCCAGCGGC
>NZ_LZJB01000481.1:0-3895 GCF_001666895.1 Mycobacterium sp. E3298 | reverse complement strand
CGACGGCCAGAATGCCCGCCACCCCGAGCGCCAGCAGTATGCCGCTTTGCGCGGGCGTCGATGCCAGGCCGAGAACCACACAGCTATCGGACGGTGCGTCGTAGACGGTGCCTACGCCGCATTCAGCAGCGTTACTTACCGGCGGCGAGAACGCCGTCATGATGACAACCAGCGCGAGTGCGGCCGGCCCACTGAGTGCCAAACGATTAGCCATGCTGACCATCACAAATCTCCGTGCAGGCAAATCGTAGGCCGCGCCGCGTTGCTGCGAAAGAGGCCAAAATGCCCTTTTTGGCCCGCCGCCGCAGGTGCCGGCCCGTGTCCACAGCCGCACGTCGAACGGCCCTGATCCGCCGCCAAGCGTGCCCACGCCGGGCGAAGACGCGGAATGGTTCAGGGGTGGCCGGGAATGCCTTCGAGGTCTCCCTGGACGCCTTGCAGATCCCCTTGAATGCCTTGCAACTTTCCTTCGATCGCCTGCAGATCGGAGAGAACATTCTGATACGCCGGCTGCATGTCATCCGGCGTTGCAGGTTGAGACTTGGGGCAGTACGCGACGATGGCACCGGCGGTGACTTCCGCGCTTTGGTCGGCGTCCCAAATCGATGACCGCTGCACGAATGCGACCGCATCGGCGAAATTGGGTTGGTGCGCCAGGAAGTCGCAGACCGCATGCCCTTGGGTCATTACGTATTCCTGACTGGGAAACGGTACGCCTTCATGCTTCAACGCGGCGATGAACGCCATGTCGGCAATCTCGATCCGCGGAGCTGGTGCCGCCGGCGCGATGCGACTTGGCGGCGCCGCCGCCGACGGCGGGGTTTCGGTCGGCTGCGCCGATGAATCCCGTTGGTGGACCGCGAACATCACCACAACCGCGGCGGCGAGGGCGGCCAGCGAGAGCGGCAACGCCGCGAGAAGACTCAATCGGCGCCGCACACCCCCGAGCCCGCGGAGCTTGGTGCCGAACCCGCGGGCGCCCCGCACGTCGGCGACCGTCTCGCTTTCACGCATGTCTTCGGGGTGGGGACGAGTGGTCCCTGTGCTGTGGGCGAGGAGCTCGTCGAGCAGTTCGTCGATCTCTCGGGACGATGGCTGACCGCCGCGCTCGCGAACCGATCGGCGCCCAAGGGCGATGCGCCGCAATTCTGAATCGATCGTCTCGCGGTCGCGCATATCACCAGTCTGAGAGTGTCAGCACCATGGCACAAGTCCCGAAACAGGCGACCGACCAGCGGAAGGCGGCGCACATACACCGCCGCCTTCGCCCAGGCCGCCGGGCGGCCGCGAGGCATCCGCCGGAAGCCTCGAACATGCGCCGACACGGCGAGTCTCGCCGCCAGGGCAGGTTCACCCGTAAGCCCTGGAAGCGGCATGAAAAACCCTCTGCCGCACCGCATTACGGGTAGCCGGGGCCGGGCATGCTAGGCTGCCCGGGGATGCCCGTCGGCATCCGTTCGAAAATGAGAGAAGTTGAAGGTATGACACAGGGAACTGTGAAATGGTTTAACAGCGAAAAAGGCTTCGGCTTTATCGCTCCGGACGGCGGCGCAGCAGATGTGTTCGTCCACTACTCGGAGATCCAGGGGACGGGCTACCGATCCCTCGAGGAAAACCAGAGAGTCGAGTTCAATATCGAGCAGGGGACGAAGGGTCCGCAGGCAGTCGGAGTAACTGCCGTCTAGTGCGAGTTCTACCCCAAGTGGGCTGGTGGGTGATTTCCCGCCAGCCCACAGCGCGTTGAGGGGGGTCGCGGCTTGCGCCCGGCGGCGGCCGGACGCCGGGCAGCCCTACGGCGCCGCCTCCGCCGAGGAGGACCCCCCTTTCGAACATGATCAAGAGGCGCGGTTCCCGGGGGCGTGTAGATTGGTGGAAGCAGTTCTGTTCGCACTGCCCCGTAGCCATTTCCTTGTGCAGATGAGCGCATCTACGAATCGATCCCCCTTCGCTCCACCCGCATGTCGGGCCGAAGCCAAACCCAAGAGGACCCCGCCTTATGACATCCGATCTGTTTTCGCACCGCTACGAGCCCGAGGCCGTGACACACGCCGCTGGTGATTCGGAACCGGTGCAATTTCCGATCTTCTCCGACGGACCCAAGAAGGATTCCGCCTCCACGACGCAATCTTGATCGACCCACCTGAGGGCTTCAGATCGTCAGTTCCGTTCTGGCACAGCAATTTCGGCGCCTACCAACGGCCCGATGACCCGACTTGCGGCGCCTACTCAGGCGGAGGCGGAACGGGACCGGGCGGCGGTCCGTCCGGCGGGGGTGGCGGAGCCGGCGACCGATGCGAGCAGTCGGGCACGTAGATCAACACACCCCCCACCATCGTCCAACCGATCGCGCATCCCGGCGGCAACTGAGGGAGCGTCTCGGGTGGAGCGACCAATGCGGTCATGGTTGCCGCGATCATCACCGGCCCCATGAGTCGAGGGACGAACCTCGTCACCCGGCCCGAAGCCCGGCCGGTACGTCTTGCGAACGATTCTGCCGGTGCGTCAGGCATGCAACTTTTCCTGTCTGCCGGGAAGCTTCAAGTGTGAAATGACTGGCCGCTCGTCGCAACTTGAAGCCCTTCCCGACCGATTTCGCCGGCCGGGACCGCGCCGATATCGGTCATCGCATTGATGCCACGCGGTCAGGTGCGGAAGACTGTTCAGGGCAATCGACGGAAGTGTCCACTGTGAACTTGATCCGTGTAGTCGCTGCGCCGCTGCTGGGCGCGGCCATGTTCGCCCTCGTCGGCTGCTCGGTGTCGACGGCCAAGCCGATCGCGACTTCCACGACCACCGCGGCCGCGGCTCCTGTCGCGTCCAGAACCGTTGCGGCAGCACCGAATCCACCCCTCGGCGCGCAGCCCCAACTGGCGTCGGACCCGGCTCAGCTGGCCGACGACCTCGTCGCCGACGAGCGCGCGCTGCGTGACTCGTCGACGCCGGAGCCGGCATTGGTAGCAGCGGCGCACCGCGAGCAGGCCGCCTATCGCGCCATCGCGCGGCACCCCGAATGGGATTCGGTCGCACGTCCGCGCATCCCGGCGGAGCTAGCCGACGTATACGACCGCAACCTCGATGCCCGTCGCCAGCTCCAGGCGATGACGCCCGCCAAGGGCACGCTGCCCGCCTGGCGGATCGAGCCTCCCATTCCCGCCGACGAACTGGTGGGCGACTACCACGCGGCGGAAGCGGAGACGGGAGTCGGCTGGAACTATCTGGCCGCGATCAACCTGGTCGAAACGCGCTTCGGCAGCATCAACGGCGTGAGCACCGCGGGCGCGCAAGGACCCATGCAGTTCTTGCCGTCAACGTTCGCCACCTACGGGCAGGGTGGTGACGTCCACTCCCCGCGCGACAGCATCATGGCGGCGGGCCGGTTTCTGGCCGCCAACGGCTTCGCCGGCGACCCCGCCCGCGCCATCTACGGCTACAACCACGCCCACGAATACGTCCGGGCGGTGGACCAATACGCCGCACTGATCGCGAATGATCCCGCCGCCTTCCCCACCTACTACCGGTGGGACGTCTATTACGTCACCACCGCCGGGGATGTGTTGCTCCCGATCGGATACGAGGCGCCGTCCCCGATCCCGGTAGAGGAGTATCTGGCGACCCACCCGCAGTAGCCCGCGTCGATCAGAGGTACTTCAGGGCGATGTCCTGCAGGTGCGATCGCACGTCTTGACCCGTGGCCTTCTCCAGCTTGATCCCCAGCTCGCCGGCCAGGTTGACGAAGCCCATCAGCAGCATGATTTCGCCATCCGGCTCGTCGATGACGTTCTCGACGAGCCGGTTCCAGGCGAATTCGTTGCCGCTGTCGGACGTCCACGCCGTCATCACGTCGATGGCTCGGCGGACGTTTTCTCGCACATCCATGCCCGGAGCCTGCCATGAC
>NZ_LZJB01000480.1:0-10105 GCF_001666895.1 Mycobacterium sp. E3298 | reverse complement strand
TACGGCATTCAGGCGCTCGAGCACGCCTACGTGACCAACCGGCAGATCGAGTCCGCCCGTATCGCGATCAACCGCCACATCAAGCGTGGGGGCAAGGTGTGGATCAACGTCTTCCCGGACCGCCCGCTGACCAAGAAGCCCGCCGAGACCCGGATGGGTTCGGGTAAGGGCTCCCCCGAATGGTGGGTGGTCAACGTCAAGCCGGGCCGCGTGCTGTTCGAGCTGAGCTACCCCAACGAGCAGGTGGCCCGGGCGGCACTCACCCGTGCAATCCACAAGTTGCCGATCAAGGCACGCATCGTGACTCGAGAGGATCAGTTCTGATGGCAGTGGGAATTTCGCCTGGTGAACTGCGTGAGCTCACCGACGAGGAGCTGACCGAGCGTCTGCGCGAATCCAAGGAGGAGCTGTTCAACCTCCGCTTCCAGATGGCGACCGGGCAGCTGTCGAACAACCGCCGGCTGCGCACGGTGCGTCAGGAGATCGCGCGCGTCTACACGGTGCTGCGCGAACGAGAACTGGGCCTGGCTTCCGGGCCCGATGGTAAGGAATCGTGATGGCAGAAGCGAAGAAGGCGCCGGCAAAGGCGGCCGCGAAGGACACCGGGTCGAAAGAGAAGGGCCCCAAGCACACTCCGGCCAACCCCAAGGTGCGTGGCCGGCGCAAGGTGCGCATCGGTTACGTGGTGAGTGACAAGATGCAGAAGACCATCGTCGTCGAGCTCGAAGACCGCGTCCGTCACCCGCTGTACGGCAAGATCATCCGTACCACCAAGAAGGTGAAGGCGCACGACGAGAACAGCACCGCGGGCATCGGCGACCGCGTCTCGCTGATGGAGACGCGCCCGACGTCGGCCACCAAACGGTGGCGGCTCGTCGAAATCCTGGAGAAGGCCAAGTAGCTCCGAAGCGACATCGAAACGCCCGGGTCCCGATGGTCCCGGGCGTTTTGCTTTGGCAGGGTTGACGGTCCGCGAAAAGCGATCGGAATTTTCGCGGCCGCGTTACTCTCGGCGCATGTCGCCTGACTCCCGCGCCTTCGAGGGCAAGATCGAGCTGGACATCCGGGACTCCGAACCGGACTGGGGCCCGTACGCCGCGCCGACCGCCCCCGAGAACTCGCCCAACATCCTCTATCTGGTGTGGGACGACACCGGGATAGCGACGTGGGACTGCTTCGGCGGCCTGGTCGAGATGCCGGCGATGACCCGCATCGCCGAGCGGGGTGTCCGGCTGTCGCAGTTCCACACCACCGCGCTGTGCTCGCCGACCCGCGCGTCGCTGCTCACCGGCCGCAACGCCACCACGGTCGGCATGGCCACCATCGAGGAGTTCACCGACGCGTTCCCCAACGCCAACGGCCGCATCCCGTTCGACACCGCGCTGCTCTCCGAGGTGCTCGCCGAGCGCGGCTACAACACGTACTGCGTCGGCAAGTGGCACCTGACGCCGCTCGAGGAGTCCAATCTGGCGTCGACGAAACGACATTGGCCGACCTCGCGCGGCTTCGAGCGGTTCTACGGTTTCCTGGGCGGCGAGACCGACCAGTGGTATCCCGACCTGGTGTACGACAACCATCCGGTCAACCCGCCGGGTACACCGGAGGACGGTTACCACCTCTCGAAGGACCTCGCCGACAAGACCATCGAGTTCATCCGCGATGCCAAGGTGATCGCGCCGGACAAGCCGTGGTTCAGCTACGTGTGCCCGGGCGCCGGGCATGCGCCGCACCACGTGTTCTCCGAGTGGGCGGACCGCTACGCCGGCCGGTTCGACATGGGCTACGAGCGGTACCGCGAGATCGTGCTGGAGAACCAGAAGTCGTTGGGGATCGTGCCGCCCGACACCGAGCTCTCGCCGGTCAACCCGTACGCGGACGTTACGGGGCCGAAGGGCGAGCCCTGGCCGCTGCAGGACACGGTGCGACCGTGGGACTCGCTGAACCCCGACGAGCAGAGGCTCTTCGCCCGCATGGCCGAGGTGTTCGCAGGCTTCCTCAGCTACACCGACGCCCAGATCGGCCGGATCCTGGACTATCTGGAGGAATCCGGGCAGCTGGACAACACCATCATCGTGGTGATCTCCGACAACGGCGCCAGCGGGGAGGGCGGCCCCAACGGATCGGTGAACGAGGGCAAGTTCTTCAACGGCTACATCGACACGGTCGAAGAGAGCATGAAGCTGTTCGACCACCTGGGCGGCCCGGAGACGTACAACCATTACCCAATCGGCTGGGCGATGGCGTTCAACACCCCCTACAAGCTGTACAAGCGGTACGCCTCGCACGAAGGCGGCATTGCCGACACGGCCATCATCTCCTGGCCCAATGGCGTTGCCGCACACGGAGAGATCCGCGACAACTACGTCAACGTCTGCGACGTCACGCCCACCGTCTACGACCTGCTCGGCATGACACCGCCCGAGACCGTCAGGGGCATTGCTCAGAAGCCTCTGGACGGAGTGAGTTTCAAAGCGGCCCTTACCGATCCGGCCGCCGACACCGGGAAGCGGACCCAGTTCTACTCCATGCTGGGCACCCGCGGCATCTGGCATCAGGGCTGGTTCGCCAACACCATCCACGCGGCGACCCCGGCCGGCTGGTCGCATTTCGACACCGACCGCTGGGAGCTGTTCCACATCGAGGCCGACCGCAGCCAGTGCCACGACCTGGCTGCCGAGCACCCGGACAAACTGGAAGAACTCAAGGCGCTGTGGTTCTCCGAGGCCGCCAAGTACAACGGGCTGCCGCTCTCGGACCTGAACATCATCGAGACGATGACGCGGCCCCGCCCATACCTCGGCGGTAATCGGACCAGCTACGTCTACTATCCCGACTGCGCGGACGTCAGCATCGGCGCCGCCGCCGAAATCCAGGGCAGGTCGTTCTCGCTGCTGGCCGAGGTGACCATAGATACCACCGGCGCGGAAGGGGTGCTGTTCAAGCAGGGTGGCGCGCACGGCGGGCACGTGCTGTTCATCCAGGACGGGCGGCTGCATTACGTCTACAACTTCCTGGGCGAGCGCCAGCAGGTGGTCTCCTCATCGGGCGCGGTGCCGCTGGGCAAACACCTGCTGGGGGCGAGCTATTCGCGGACCGGCACCGTGGCCAACAGCCACACGCCACTCGGCGATGTCACGTTGTTCATCGACGACGAAGTGGTCGGAACGCTCGCGGACGTGCAAACCCATCCCGGCACGTTCGGGCTTGCGGGCGCCGGGATCACCGTCGGGCGCAACGGCGGCTCGGGGGTTTGCAGCCGCTACAAGGCCCCGTTCTCCTTTACGGGGGGCACCATCGCGCAGGTCACCGTCGACCTGTCCGGTCGGCCCTACGTTGACGTGGAAGCCGAAGTTGCGCTTGCCTTTTCGCGCGACTGAAGCCGCGGCGCTGTGCCTGCTGGCCGTCGCCGCTGTCGGTTGCGAGAAGACCACCGCCGGCACGGCGACCAGCGGGCCGGCGTCGTCGACGACCTCGGCGACCTCGACGACACGAGTGCCCGACCCGGCCGAGCCGGTGCCCGGCGTCGAAACCACGCTGCCCGACCACATTCCACCCAATGCGCTGGTGTGCTTCCCGCCGCCGCCGGCGAGCGGATCCATGACCAAGGCCTCGGTCGCGGACCCGGCGGCGCCGGTGCTCACGGTGCCGCTGCCGGACGGCTGGCCGTCGACCCCGGGTACCGGCGACGTCGCGCTGACGGCGACGGGCCCCGACGGCATGGCGGTGCGGGTCAGCATCACCCGGACCGATCTCGAACCGGGCGGGGCGTTCCTGCGCTACGCCACCGATCTGCGAACGGCGAATCCGGGAGTCAAAGTCACCGTCACCGCCGCCCAGTTCTGCGGTTACAGCAGCCAGCTACTGAGCGGCACCGGCGGCACGGCCGCAAACGACTTCGCCGACCGCGTCACCCACGTCTGGACGAACACCCAGAAATATCTGGTCGTCGTCCATCTCGAGGGCCCCGGCAAAGCCCAGGGGTTCGAAGCGGCCAAATCCACGCTGATGCAGCAATTCGCGGTCATTATCCCCTGAAACTTGTCGTTTCCCTTGCTAGCATCTGGCCCGTGATGCCTCAATGACCGCCGGGACTCCGGCGCCGCCCGTACCGCCAGCGCCGACCGGTTCCCGCGGCCGGCAAATCGCGATCGCCTTCGGGATCGTCGTCGCCGTCATCGTCATCTACGTCCTTTCCCTGATCGCCGTGCACCTGCTGGCCAAATCGGCGCCCCCTCTGCCCCCGGTCGATTTCAGCAAGCTCGAGGCCGAGGACAGCGTCGTGCAGGTCCATATCGAGAAGCTGGATACCGTCGCGAACCGGCTGACGGTGAACGTGCTTGTCTACCCGAAGGATTCGCTCTACGACAAGAACTTCGGCGTGCTGACCACCGACGCCGCGGTGCGGCTCTATCCGGAGAACGATCTGGGCGATTTGCAGTATCCGGTAGGTAAGGCGCCCGCGCAGGTCAGCACCGCGCTGGTGGCCCACGGCGATCCCGGTAACTGGCCGTTCGACTCGTACAAGACCGAAGTCATCGCGGCCGACGTGTTCACCGGCACCGGCCAGAACCGCGAAAAGGCGGCCGCCCGTGTGGAAGTCACCGGGAAGCTGGACGGCTGGGACGCCACGGTGACCCGAGTGCATGATCCCGAGGACGCCAACCCGGACGTCCAGGACAATGTGATCATCACGTTGCACAGGGCCAAGGGCCCGCTGATCTTCGACCTGGGCATCTGTCTGGTGCTCATCGCTTTGCCCGTGCTGGCGTTGTGGGTGGCCATCCCGGTGGCGCTGGGCAGGACGTCGTTCCTGCCGCCGATGACGACGTGGTACGGCGCGATGCTGTTCGCCATTGTTCCGCTGCGCAACATCTTGCCGGGGAGCCCACCGTACGGGTCGTGGATCGACCAGGCCGTCGTGCTCTGGGTCCTGATCGGTCTGGTCACCGCGATGGCGCTCTTCCTGTTCGGCTGGTGGCGGCAACGCGACCGCAGGCGCGGGCACAAGGCTTAGCCGCTACTCCGAATTCGTCACTCCCGCAGCGCTGATCGAGTCGACGGCGCTCGAGACCCGCGACTGGAAGTCCGGCGAGAGCGGGATGTACCCGTTGCGGGCGAGGTCGACCTGGCCGGGACCAATCGCGGCCTGCAGGAAGGCCTTGACCGCCTTGGCCGTTTCGGGGTCCGCATATTTGGAGCAGACGATCTCGTAGGTGGCCAGCACGATCGGGTAGACGTCGGGCTGGGCCGGGTTGTAGAACGACGAGATGTCGAGCACCAGGTCGTTGCCGCTGCCGATGATCTTGGCGCCGGTGATGGTCTTGCCGACGGTGTCGGTGCCGATGCGCACCGGCCGCAAGGACCTGCGGCTCGCCGGGGTCTTGATCTCGGCGGCGTAAAGCCCTTGCTGCAGCGCGAAAGACAGCTCGTTGTAACTGATCGCGCCCTCGGTGGACTTCACCAGCGCCGCGGTGCCGTTGTTGCCCTGCGCGCCGGTGCCGACGCCCCCGTTGAATGCCTTGCCTGTGCCCTTGTTCCAGGCCCCGCCGGCCGCCGCCTGCAAATAGGACTGGAAGTTATCGGTGGTTCCGGACGCGTCGCTGCGATAGATGACGCGGATGTCTTCGGCCGGCATGGACGCGTTCAATGCGGTGAGGGCCGGGTCATCCCAGCGTGTGATGGTGCCGTCGAAGATCTTGGCGATCGTCGACGCGTCGAGCACCAACGAGTCAACCGAGCCCAGGTTGTAGGTGATCGCCAGCGGGCCGAACACGACGGGCAGGTTCCAGGCGTCGGCGCCACCGCAGCGCTGTTTGGCTGCGGCGTACTGGTTTCCGGCCAGTGGCGTGTCCGATCCACCGAAATCCGTTTTGCCGGCCAGGAAGTCGCTGATTCCCGCGCCGGACCCGTTGGCCGTGTAGTTGAGGGTCTGCCCGGCGCACACCTTGCCGTAGGCCGCGACGAACTTCGTCATCGCGTTGGCCTGCGCGGTCGAACCGCTGGCCGTCAGGGTCTGCTTGCCGCCGCAGTCCACCTTGGCGCCGGCGGCGTAGGCCAGCGTCGGGTGGGGGTCGGTGCTGCAAGCTGACACCGCCACTGCCGCCGCGGCGAGCAGGCTGATGGCGGTCGCCGGTGGGTTGCGCTTCACGGTGGTTGGCTCCTGGTGGCTGCGGTCTCGGCCCGAGCGGGCGACGATGCGTCTGACGCCCGGCGGCTGCGGCGAGCACTGGGGCGACCTGCCCCGATTCGACACACGTCGAGACTTACCGCCATCGCGCCCGCCAAGCAAACAAACATCAGGTGAACGGGCTACCTGCTCCGATGAATGCCCGCTGCGGCTGCCGGCGGAGCCGAGCTGCGCCGTCGACGATTCGCTGCCGAGGCGATCCGCGGCCGCCGGAACGGCTAAAAAGCCTGACTCGGGATATGAATGCGATTCACCGCCGGGGAGATCGAAGTTCGCTACGATCTCTCTGGTGTCGCCTCAGGGTGGCGCATCGATCAATCTCTACCAAGGAGAATGATGGCCAGTCACGCGTCTCCCCCGCAGCAGCAGCCCGCAACTCCAGCAACGCCGCCGCCCGCCGCCACGGCGTCGGCGCCGCCCGAGCCGCCGCGCAAGCCCAGGCGGCGCCTGATCGTCGGTCTCGTCACCCTGCTCGGCTTCGTCGTGGTCTATTCGCTGACGCTGTTCGGCTTCCACCTGCTGGCCAGGTCGGGGGAGCCGCTCAAGCCGCCGGATTTGAACGCGACGAGCGACACCATCGTGCTGGTCCGGCTCGAGAAGCTGGACACCGTCGCCAATCGCCTGACGGTGAAAGTGCTTGTGATTCCCGAAGACTCGATGTTCGACAAACGCCTTGACGTGTTGAAGACCGACACCGCGGTCCGCATGGACCCCCCCAACGACCTCGGTGATCTGCAATACCCGGCGGGGAAGTCGCCGGCGCAGGTCGCCACCACGATCGAGGCGCACGGCGACCCCAACAACTGGCCCTTCGACTCCTATCGGACCGACACCCTCTCGGCCGACGTCCTCGTCGGCCAGGGCGACGCCCGCCAATACATCCCCGCCCGGGTCGAGGTCGCGGGCGCGTTGGACGGCTGGGACGTGAGCGTCCAGCGCGTCGGCGAAGCCAGCCAGGAATCGGACCGGCCGGACAACGTGGTCATCACGCTGCACCGGGCCAAGGGTCCGCTGATCTTCGACCTCGGCATCTGCCTGGTCCTCTTCGCCCTGCCGGCCCTGGCGTTCGCGGTTGCCATCCAGATCGCCTTGGGCAAGCGCAAATTCGTGCCGCCGTTCGTGACATGGTTCGCCGCGATGCTGTTCGCCGTCATACCGATCCGCAACTTCCTTCCCGGTTCGCCGCCGCCCGGTGCGTGGATCGACCAGGCGCTAGTGATCTGGGTGCTGCTCGCGCTGGTCGGTGCGATGGGCCTGTACATGCTCACGTGGTACCGCCAGTCCGACTGAGGTGCTCGTACCCTGAACGGGTGCTCAGCGAGTTGGTCGACCTACCCGGCGGATCGTTCCGCATGGGCTCGACCAGCTTCTACCCCGAAGAGGCCCCGATCCACACGGTGACCGTTGCCGCCTTCGCGGTGGAACGGCACCCGGTGACCAACGCGCAGTTCGCCGAATTCGTCTCGGCCACAGGGTATGTGACCGTGGCCGAGCAACCGATCGACCCGGCGCTGTATCCGGGCGCCAACCCGGCGGACCTGTGTCCCGGCGCCATGGTTTTCCGGCCCACCTCCGGCCCCGTCGACCTGCGGGACTGGCGGCAATGGTGGGAATGGGTGCCGGGTGCCAGTTGGCGGCATCCGTTCGGCCCGGACAGCGACATCACCGACCGGCCCGATCACCCGGTGGTGCAAGTGGCCTACCCCGACGCCGCCGCATACGCGCGCTGGGCCGGCCGGCGGCTGCCGACCGAGGCCGAGTGGGAGTACGCCGCCCGCGGCGGGTGCGCCGGCACGTACGCGTGGGGGGAGGAGCCCACACCAGCCGGCCGACTGATGGCCAACACCTGGCAGGGCCGGTTCCCCTACCGCAACGACGGCGCACTCGGCTGGGTGGGCACGTCGCCCGTGGGAACGTTTCCACCCAACGGATTCGGCCTGCTCGACATGATCGGCAACGTCTGGGAATGGACCGCCACGGAGTTCTCCGCGCACCACCGGATCGGCGGGCCGCCCAAGGCCTGTTGCGCCCCGACGGGACCCGCGGATCCGACCGTCAGCCAGACGCTGAAGGGTGGTTCGCACCTGTGCGCGCCGGAGTACTGCCACCGGTACCGTCCGGCCGCCCGATCGCCACAGTCACAGGACACCGCGACAACCCACATCGGGTTCCGCTGCGTCGCGCAGCAAACGGACCCCGCTGGCGGAGACGCCCCCCGACACTGAGGCGACGAGCGGGTTACCGCCGCATGGACGGCGAGTGACGGGGCGTTCGTAGGCGCGCACGGTCTGCACGAGTTCGCTAGCATCTGACCACGTGTGGCCCTCGACGCGCCCCGGAACACCGGTGGGTTGCCCGTGACCGCCGAGGCCCCCGCGGCACCGGCCCCGCCGCCCCCGTCGGACGCACCGACGCCGTCCTCGCCGCCCAGTGGCAAACACATGGCGAAACGCCCCCGCATCGTCATCGGCGTGGCCATCCTGGCCGTTGTCGTCACCGCCTACATGTTGTCCCTGTTCGGGGTGCACTGGCTCGAACGGTCGGAGGGGCCACTCCCTCCGCTTGACCTGAGCCAGGGCGGCGGCGATGCGACCATCGTGCAGCTGCAGGTGGAGGAGCTGAAACCGGTCGCCAAACGCCTCGGGGTGAATGTGCTTGTCTACCCGGGCATTTCGGCATACGACAACCGCTTCGACGTGCTGGGGACCGACGTCGCCGTGCGGCTTTATCCGACGAGCGACCTCGGCGACCTGCATTACCCCAAGGGCAAGGCGCCAGCGCAACTCAACACCACCGTCGTGGCGCACGGCGATCCGGGCAACTGGCCGTTCGACTCCTATCGGACCGAGCCGATCTCGGCGGACGCGTTCGTCGGGTCGGGCGACAACCTGAAGAAGGTGCCCGCGCGGGTCGAGGTGACCGGGGAGTTGGACGGCTGGGACATCAGCGTCAACCGCGTCCACGATCCCGGCGCGCTCCCGACGCAGCGCGGCACCGACAACGGGAACGTGGTCATCACCTTGAAGCGGGCGAAGGGCCCGCTGATCTTCGACTTGGGCATCTGTCTGGTCCTGATCAGCCTGCCCACCCTGGCGCTGCTGGTCGCCATTCCGATGGCGCTGGGCAGAAGGAAGTTCCTGCCGCCATTCGCAACCTGGTACGCCGCGAATCTGTTCGCCATCGTGCCGCTGCGCAACATCCTTCCCGGCGCGCCGCCGCCCGGCTCGTGGATCGACCAAGCCATCGTGCAGTGGGTGTTGATCGCGCTCGTGACGGCGATGAGCCTGTACATCTTCGCCTGGGTCCGGCAGGGGGACTAGCGGGTCGCGGATTTGGCGTGGCGCGCCGGGCCGCGGCGAGTTATCCACAGCCCGAGAAAGTTGGGCTGGACCTGTCGTAGCCGGGTGGCATAATCGAATGTATGTTCGATTCGAGGGTGCCGTCGGCGGAGTCGATCGCGGCGATGGATGAGCACTTCGAGCGGCGCTATCCGTCGGTGACGCCGGAGTCGTCGGCGTTGCTGGAGCAGGTTTCGGGCTGGTCGCGGGCGGAGAATCGGGCGGCGGCGGCGCAGTTGGCGGCGATCGGGGAGTTGTTCGCCTACCGGCTCTCCCGGTGCGCCGAATGTGAGGAGTGGGCGGTGGATACCGAGGCGGCGGTGGCCGCGGAGGTGGCCGCGGAGTTGCGGATCAGTCAGGGGTTGGCGGCCAGCCGGGTGCGGTATGCCCGGGCGCTGCGCGAGCGGCTGCCGAAGGTGGGTGAGGTTTTCACGGCCGGCGATATCGACTTCGGAATCTTCCGGACGCTGGTGTATCGCACCGATCTGCTCACCGACGCTGACGTGTTGGCGGCCGTGGACGCGCAGCTGGCGGCGAACGTGGCGCGCTGGCCCTCGATGAGCCAGGGCCGGTTGGGTGC
>NZ_LZJB01000479.1:0-5373 GCF_001666895.1 Mycobacterium sp. E3298 | reverse complement strand
CCTGCGCCCGCCCCGGCGCCACCACCGCGCGATCCGCCGCCCGAGGCGCCCGGCAGTCCGGCCGGCATGCCGGCCCCGCCGACGGGCGCGGCCGTCGCCGACTCTTCCGTCCGGGGCGCGACCGACGGCGACATCAGCGACGCCGGCGCCATGCCCTTGCCGCGTCCGCCCGCGCCGAGCGGTTCCGCCGACGCCGCCGGGCTCAGCGGCGCCGCGGGAGCCGACGGCGGTGCCGGTACACCGCCGGGACCGCCCGGGCCGCCAGGCACGGCGGGGCCACCCCCGCCGGGTTTGGCGGCCGGTGGCGCGGGCACCTGCCCGGGAACGGTCGGGACTCCGGGCGGGGGCTGCGCGCCTGGCCCCGGTGTGGGCATTGCCGAAGGTGGCATCGCGGGGGGCGCCAGCGGGGGCGCCGCCGGCGGTGGCGTCACCGGCGCCGGTGGCGCGGGGCCGGGCCGCGGACCGTCTTCCTCGACGGGCGGCGCCGGCGATGATGGACCGTCCGGCAGCGTGACCGGCGGCGGCGTCTTCTGATCGAGCAAGTCCCGCAGCGCATTGTGGGGCGGCTTCCACGCCTTACTCGCCACGATCCGCTCGGCGGTGCCGGTGACCACGCTGAGGTTCGCCCCGTAGGCGGTGCTGAGCACCGAGTTGATCGCGGTGGTCCGCTCGGCGGCGTCCAGGGTGGAGTCGTTCTCGAGGGCGCGGATTTCCGTCTGCGCGGCCTCGACGATGTCACTGACATCCCATTTGGCCTGGGTGACCGAATCGGCGACATACCGCTGCCAGGTGATGACCGTCGCCAGGCCGTTCTGCAGCTTCTTGAGCTCATCGATGTTGGTGCCGAGCTCGCCCTTGGCCGCGGAGGCGGCACCGCCGGACCAGAATCCTCCGTCGAAGATGTCGCTCTGCTCGTGCTGGCAGGTCTCCAACACCGCGGTGACCTGCCGCAGCACCTCGGTGTACTGCTGCGCCCGGTCGTAGTAGTTGTCCTCGTCCACCTCGGGCCAGGCGTCCGGGGTGAGCATCTGCGCGGCATACTCGCTGACCGGCTTCGCGACGCCCATCGCCTACTCCTGCGCCGGCGGCATGCGCCAACGCGTCGGCCGCTGGAGGGTACCGGACATCATGGTTAGTAAGCGTAATCGAGGTTCAGCCAAGCCAACTGCGCCAAATTGAGCGTGGGTCCCCGCCGGTCCGGAGCATTCAAACCCCTGTCCGGCACCGGGTTTCGCTCAGGTTAAGCCGAGGGTCTCTTTGAGCGAACCGGCGATGCCGGCGACCAACTCGATGAGCCGGTCCTCCTCGGCGTCGATCGCGGCGGTCGCGACGGCCCGCGCGTTGCCGATCGCCTCGTTGACGCGCTCCCCGACCGTTTCGGCTCCCAGGCGCAGCAGGCCGTCCTCTATGTGGAGACCGGTCAAGCAGAGCCGGGCATTGAGGGTTGCCTCGACGGTCTTCGATTCGTCTGTGGCCGTGAACGTTTCGGTATTCGTTCGGTGCTGCTGGTCCTCCAACGCCGACTGGAACAGCTGCGCCTGCCGCAACGCCTCTGCCACCTGGGGGTGCATCTCCACGGTCATTTGGGATCCTTACTTCTCGGGTGCTGTCTTGCGCGGGCGGTTCCCGATGACGCCCTCGGTCCATGCGCGTTCCTCGGTGTAGAGCGACTCGTCGTCCGATTGCGGACGCTTGCCCTTGCCGTTCGGTTGCCCCTGCGCACCGGGGGCGCCCATCGGCGCCCCGCCCATGCCGCCGCCCAATCCGCCACCGCCGCTTGGGATCCCGCGGCCAGGACCCGAGGACCCGGCCGCCGCCCCGGTGGACCGTTGCGGCGCTTCGGCGTCTACCGCGGGTTGCAACGGCATCGACGGCACACCGGTCCCGCCGCCGCCCAGCCCGGCCGGCTTCAGCCCCGGGCCCTTCGACGGGGCGGGCGCCCCCCTCCAAGCGCCCGCCCCGGTCGGGTCGGTGGGCATCGCCGGCGTACCGGTGAACGGCGCACTCGGCATGCCGGTGGGGGTGTTCAGGTACTCGTCGCCGTACGGCAACTCGTCGTATGGGGTGTCGGGATCCGTCTCGTACGAGCCGGGCTCAGGGGGCGGGGCGACGTAGTAGGCGGCGGGGGGCTTGGGCGGATTGATAGGCGCCAACGGCAGCGCCGCCCTCCTCTGGTATTCCGCCAGGACCTCCTCCGACTTCTTCTGCAGCCGCGCGTATTCCTCTTCCAACGCGGGCTTGACGCTGCCTTTCCAATGTTCTGCCGGCAGATGGCCTTGGAAGTACACCCACGCGTCGTCGAGCTCTTTCAGCTGCGCGACGGTGGGATGTTCCGTGACGGCCCAACGGTGCGTCGACACGACGCCTTGCGCCTGGCTGACCATCGTGCCGGACAACGCCGCCATCTGGTCGAGCCATGACCGATGCGAATCGAAGTTGTCTTCAACGGCGTATGTGGCGTCGCCGTACCATTCGACGAACGGCCGGAAACGATAGCGGGCCTCTAGCAGTGTCCGCTGGTGATCGGCCCACGTTTGCGCGAACAGGTCGAGTGAGACGCCCTGATCGAGTTCGGCGATCTCCTCGGCGGCCTGCCGGACCGGGCAGTACGGCGTCGGCTCAATCGACGAAGCCCCAACCTTTTTCGTGTCGCCGAGTGCCACCGGATCGGGACCTTCGCCGGTGACGCCGGGCGCCGCGGCCTGCACCGACGTGCCGTCGTCGATGGCCTCTTGCGAGTTCTCGTCGACCTCCTCGTAGGCCTTCGCGGCGTTGCGCAGCGACTCCGCGAGGCGGCCGCGCTCGCGTACGCCGACCCCCAGGTAGAGCCGCATATTGTCGGCGGACAACGCAAGTTGCGCGACGGCGGCGGTGACCATGGCCAGGGCGCAGGGCGCTTCAGCGTTGTCGGCGGGCTGACCCGGGATCGCGGCCTCCACCTCGTCGGCCCTGGCCATCAGCTCCTGGTACTCCACACTCAGCGTCTGCGGTTGGGTCAGCGTCTGCGTCATCGCGGATCATCTCCTTGGTCGAGGACTGTAGTCAGTCGACTACAGTGCATTCTCCGGTAGTGTAGTCATATGACTACAGACGGCACAAGCCCATCGGACCAGGTGGTTTGCCCCACGGGGCGCGACGAGGTGGTCGCGGCGATCCTGGACAGCGCGAGCCAGTTGTTCGCCGAACGTGGGCCGGCCGCCACGTCGATCCGCGATGTCGCCACTGCGGCGCGGGTCAACCACGGCCTGGTGTTCCGTCATTTCGGCACCAAGGAGAGGCTGGTCGCGGCAGTACTCGATCAGCTGGCGGCCCAGCTGGCCACGCTGATCGAGCGCGGCGCACCGGCGGCAGACGTCGAGGCTGCCGGGCGCCGTCAGTTACGGGTGATCGCGCGGGCGCTCCTGGACGGGTATCAGGCAGGCCGACTGCAGACCAGCTTCCCGGCGGCAGCCAGGCTGCTCGACGACATCAGGCCGGGGCATTGCAGCGACGAGGCGGCACGGCGCGCGGCGGCACACGCGGGCGCGTTGCTCATCGGCTGGCAGATGTTCGAGCCGTTCCTGCGCGCGGCAACGGGACTACGCGAGTTCGGCGAAGACGAGCTGGAGCGGTCCATCGCCGCCGAATCCGCAAGGCTTGCCCGGCCGCGTTGAGGCGCGGTGTGTGCGTTGCCCTCAACCGCTCAGAGTGTGACACCCGACGGCGCAGCCTGCGGGCCGGCCGGCGAGATGGGCTCGGCCGGAACCTTTTCGGCGGTCTCCGCGCCGGGCGCGGCACCGTCGGATTGCGCATCTGGCCGCCCGTCTTCTTCGTCGGCCCGGCGGTCCTCGTCGGTGGGAGCCTGGTCCTTCTTATTGCTGTCGGCGAGTTGCGCGGGAGCGGACCCGGCCCCCTGCATGCCTTGCAGGCTCCCCATCGCGCCCTGCATGCCCTGCATCACGGAACCCAATGGGCCCGTTGCGCCGGCCAGTTCACCGGGCTGAGGCACCGGACTACCGGGCTGCGGGGACGGCTTGGCGGGGCTGGGCTCGTCGCCATCGTTCGGCTTGTCCGCCTCGGGTTTGACTCCGGGTGAACCGCTCGCAGGTTCTTTCGCGGATGAGAGGAACTGAACCTGGGTCAGGTGGTCTCCGAGCCTCTCGTCGGTGTCGGCGTACATCGCGGCCGCGGCCGCGATGCTCGATCCCGTCTTGGTCAGTGCGGCTTTGACCGCAGGCAACCCGTCGGTCACCGGTGATTCGATGATCGGCAATGTCGCATTGATGGCCGCCGAGACGGCATCCGTGCCCGGCGCCACGATGGGCGCCGGCGGCGTGGGAAATGGCAATTGTTGCAGCGTGTTTCCCGCGTTCTCCAAGCGGGACGGTTCGACGACCAATGGCTCGATCATCAGTCGATCTCCTCTGCCCACTTGCGATTACGAGAATCTTACCCAACCCGCCGCCGCTCGAACCGCGGCAATTTCTACCCGCCTCGTCAGAATTGGATGTTGCGGACGATGTCGTAGACGCCCGTTATCCACAACAGCATTGGCAGGATGGCGGCGACCAAAACCCCGTCGAGCAGTTCCAGGACGCGCTTCATGACCGGTGAGATCCGGCGGATCCCCACGGTCGCACCGACGACCGCGAGCGCGACCACGCTCGTGGCCGAAAGGATGGTCAGGAAAAGCCATGCGGTGTTTGGATACCAGAGGCTCAACCGGGCGGTCACCCCGATCGGAATGGCGACGGTCGCCGCCAGCAGCGCCCACGCGCACCAGCGTTCCGCGTACAGGCGCGACCTGAATCCGCATGCGGCGGTGACCAAACCGGCGACCACCAGGCTGTGCACGAAGAAGTGTCCGCGCACGACGATCGCGACGACACCGACCGCCAGCACCAAAGTCCCGGCCGTGACGAATCCGATCAGCAGTCGTTTGGCAAGCTCGCTGCGTTCGGTGAGGCGTGCGGCCGAGCTCGGTACCGAGGCGATGATGGCCTGCCACGTCCTCGCCTCTTTGTCGTCGCTGAGCTCTTGGCCCGCAACGGGTTCGAGCAGCTCGTCGTGCTCGACGGCCTCGCCGGGCGCGGGGATCGGCGGAAGCGCGATCCGGGCGACCGCGACGGTCAGCTTGGCCGCATTGGTGACGGTGAAGAGCCCGAACACGATGGCACCGGCCGGCACCCAATGCTGCCAGCCATAACCGAAGGCGACGGCGGCGGCGGTCACGGCAATGGAGGTGACGGCGACGAACGACGCGATCTCGGAACGACGGCGTGGGCCGCCGCGGGTCAACAGTGTCAAGAACAGCACCACCGCCGCCGCACCGGCGAGCTGTGGTGCCCCGAGCGGGGCCGCTCCACGGGGCGCCGGAATGGCCAGCGCCACAGC
>NZ_LZJB01000478.1:0-13597 GCF_001666895.1 Mycobacterium sp. E3298 | reverse complement strand
CCCCCGCAACCCCGCCGCCGCCGGCTCCGGCGCCTGGGCCGACGCTGTCAACCAGATGTGACTCGTCGGCGAGGCCGGCACCGTGAGCGCCGCCCTGAACCGCGCTCATCAGCGGCTGGAGCGCACTCTGGCCGGCCTGCATCGCCTGTTGCGGCAGCTGCGTCAACGGGCCCATGATGCCGCCGACCGCGCCACCGAGTGCTCCCGTGATGCTTTGCAGCATCTGTTGCATCATCTGCGGGGCTTGCTGGCCCACGTTTTGCATCTGCTGCTGGGATTCAGCTTCGTTGGCGGGGAATTTCGCGGCGGCGTCGGCGGCGCGTGCACGGCGGTCCGCGTCCGCGGCTGCCGCGTCGGCGGCGTCTTTTGGTACGCCGCCGTTGGCGGCGGTTTCGAGAACTCCTCGCCACCCGTCGGTCGGGCTGGTTCCACCTGCGGACACCGGGAAGGGCATTGGCGTCGGCGCTTCGGGCGCACCGGACAACCCGCCCAGGATCCACGGGGAGCTCTTGACGGTGCCATCGCCTCCGGTCATGCCTACACCTCCCCAGAACCCACGACCGCTTTGTGTGCGCTCACACACTCGCGATCGGCTACCTAATCAGTTTGGCATAGCTGCCTACATTCGCTATTCACTCTGCAATTCGCGAATCGCGCACTGCCCTAGATGCTGGTTACGGCGAACCACGCCATGTGATAGTTCGCGAGATACTGATGCCCATCTATCAGGGCCTCGATAGCCGCCAACAGCATCCAGTCTGCGACCGCCGCCGCGTCGTGATCCGGATACGCCGAGAGAACCGAATCCTGTATCTCGACAATGCACCTGCGTAAAAGCTCAGTTTCGCTGTCGAGCACGCCGGTATTCCGGACCGCCGGCGCAGCGATAGCCTGCGCAATTCGCGGAAGACCATCGCGGCGACGCACAGCTTCCACGAGGGCTGGTCCGAGTTCGTCTACCTGCGGCGCGGCCGAGCGGGCTGGTCGGTCCCCGGTCAACGTGGGTGCGTCGGGGTCCGCTTCGGCAACGTAGGTGTTGTGTTCATGGGCTGCGGCGACCACGACGGCTCCGAGTAAGTCGACGGCGCTGGCATCGTGACGGCGTGCTGCAGGCTCGAGCAGGGTCACATGGGCCGGCAGCCGAACATGCGGCGGTATCCATCCGCCGGCGAGGTCGTTGACTAGCAGACTCGTGGTGCCGTCATCACGCAGACCGGCCGCCCACGAGATTCGCGGCTCCTGGCGCGCTACCGCATCGACGAGGCGTTGCAACCGCTGCTGCTCGGCCGCCCTATTCGAGACCGCACCTGCCGTGGCACCGGTCGCGGCTGACATCGCGGATGCGCCCACCATGCTGGACGAATTTGCACCCGCGTGCCCGGCGGCGGTCGCGGCCGCTCCACGTTCCACTGGCGAAACCAGCGGCCCACCCGCCGACGGGGAGGATGCGGCCGACGGGGCGACCGGCGCGCCGGAGACCGGCCCCGTCGGGACGGAAGGCATCGCCGGAGGCGCGGCGGCCGTCGGTCGCAGGTCGGAGCCATACGCGGGCAACGAGCCAGCCGGGATGCTCGGGCCACCAGATACCGGCGCTGCCGATCCCGACCATGAGCCCCCCGTGACGACGGGCGCAACTGGCGCAGCTCCTCCGGTGGTGGGCGGCGCCGGGGCGGCAGGCGGAGGCGTGTCAACCGGCGTGCCCGTTGGGACGAAAACTCCGGCGCTGGGTGCCGTCGGTGCGGCAGGCGGCGTCCCCGCCGGCGGACCGGCCTGCGGCGGTGGCTCCATCGCGTTTATTGCCCCCGCCGAAATCCCCTGAGCGCCAGCGCCGGCCGGCTGACCCGTGGTCATTCCGGATGCGAACGACTGCGCCAAGTTGGGTGGGGCGCCTTGGCCCAGGCCGGCGGACGACATCGTCACGGGACTGCTGGGTGCCCCCGGCATCCCGGGCGACATGGATCCCCCGCCGCCCGGCATGTGGACTCCGGGCGATGGCGCGCCCTGTGGTCCGACTCCCGCCGGGCCGGTCGCGTGCCAGTTATCACTCACCGCGGCTGGTGCGGTCGGTGGCCTGCCGCCGCCATTACCGGCGTTGCCGTGCCAGCCGGCATCTGATATCGCTTGGGGCGATGGTGGTTCGGCTTTGCCGGCGCCGTGCCAGCCACCGCTCACGGGTGGCTTTATGTCGTCCTGATTAATCGCCTTTGGCCGTGGCGGGTCCGCGACATTGAACCCCTGTTCACGCGCCCACGTTCGCGCGTCGCCGCCAACGCCGTCTGCGTCAAGAATTTTTTGAGTCGCCGCCATAAGTTTGTCGCCCGCCATCATGCTCGCGTTGGCGGCATCACCGTTGCAACGGAACTGTACAGCCTGCACCTCTGCAACCTGCTCCGGCAGCGGCTTCTTCGAGGCGAGAATTTGATCGATCTCATGATTGCCCGTATTCGCAATATCGGTCAATCTGCTTCGCAGATAGTCGATTGCGTCGGCGCTTGAGTTGAAGGCCGCCGACTTTGCCTGGTACTTCTCAGCGAGGTCCAGATGGAATTTCTCGTCTTGCTGGTATCTGGATATGAGGTCGTCCGCTGTGTGCCCCTGATTACTTGCCGCAATCATCATCCACTGACTGCGGAGGCCCTGCGAGAAGAACTGCTGCTCCGCGCACGCTTGGCTCCAGTGCTGAGCGGCGCCGCGCAGGGTCGTTGATGGCATCGGCCACCACGGTCCGATCAGCGCGGCTGTCCACTTGCCGGGGGGAAGGTCAACCGCCACCGCAAACCTTTTTCATGGCGGCATCTTTCGAGATCGCGTCAGTAAGCGCCGCCTGATACTCGGCATCGGTCGCGACGCCAGCGCTGCCTTTGGCGGTAAGGGCGCCGTATGCCATAGCTAATGCGTGCGCCGCGTCGCGGTGATTCGCGTCGAGGACCGGATCGGCCGCTGCCATCTCAAGCAATAGGGCGCCATTGGTTGTTGCGATGCGTGCTAACGCCTTGTCTGTTCCGGCGGTGTCGACCTGAGCCACCTGGGCCGCCAGTTTGTAGACATCACAAAGCTGCTGTTGAGCGGCAGCAATTGCCGTGGGATCAGCCGTTGGGGCTGTAGTGGTGGTAGACGGACTCGTGCCCGTGACCGTGGGACGCGTAAGGGCAATGATCAGAGCGCCAACCGCTATGGCAGCGGTAAGCGCTAAGGCGATCGCCTGCCATGGGAATGAGCGTGATGCCGACTGCGCCCAATTACTCGGTGGCCAATTCCCCCCAGGTAGGTAGGCAGTCGGTCCACGAGGAGTGCCGCCCGGACCGGTTCCCACCATGCGTCCTCCTCGCGGCCGCTACGAAGTTAGAGCTCTGCCAGGTCGCTAGTATCTCCTGGCTCCATACTGAAACAGGGGACTGCCGGGCGGCAATTCACCAGTAACCCGACCCGGTTCCAAAGCTCCGTGCCCAGAATTCGCAGGCAGATCGCTTGGTGGCCCGCCCGGCACCGGGCATTCAGGCACAGCGCGACATTACACCTTGTCCGCGGCATTGCTCCGACTGGATTTTTACCCTTGGTGCGACGCCGAAAATCTCAGACTCGCAACACAAACTGATGCCACCGCCGTACACGCCGTGTCTGAAATCTCATGCGCCGCCGCAAATTTTTTGCATAGCGGCGTCCTTCGCATTGGCGTCGCTGAGCGCTGCTTGCCAAGCCGGGTCGTCGCTTCCCGTCGCCAAACTCGATACTGCCGCAACATTGCTGTACGACTCAGCCAGCGCAATGGCAGCAGCGCGATCGGCGGGCCCGGTCGCAGGGTTGGCGTTCACCGCCTCTTCGAGCATCACCGCCCCGTTCACAGTCGATACACCAGCGCGCTCCGGGTTCTTGCCGTTCGTGTCGACCTGGACAGCGCGGCCCGCGAGCCTGTAGGCGTCACACAACTTCTGGTGTGCAGTGGCGGTTTGCTCCGCGGTGTATGCGGATGTCGTTGTCGTGGTGGAAGGTGCGTCGGATGAGCCGCTCGTGGGCCGTGCCATCGCGACGATCAACGCGCCGACACTGACCAGAGCGGAAATCGAGGCCAGGATGATTGCTGGCCATGCGTGTTGTCGTCTTATGAGTCGAGGTGGATAAGCCGGTTGCCACTGAGCATGAGGTGGCCCCACAGGTGGCTCGCCACCGAAGTTGCGAGGCAGGTCCCCCATTTCGCACCCGTCTTAACATTGCCCCATTGGCGCCCAGATCTTTCTGGATTATCCATATGCATTACGAGCCGCGAGGGGCCCACCTCAGAGTAGAGAGGCTTCCGCCATCGCGGATCTCTATGACCAACGCATCTCGTCAACCCTGGTGCAACTGCACTGTCCGTCGGGCGGCATCACCACAAAACCGACAGACGACGGCCCAACGTACTGCACGTCCTATTGTTTGGGGAGGCAACAGGCAAGGAGTTAACCACCTCCGCACAGACTTCTCATCGCCGCATCTTTTGCGTTGGCGTCGTCGAGCACCGCCCGCCACTCCGCATCGGTAGCGACGCCCTTACTTCCCAACGCCGACACGTTGCCGTAGGCCGTTGCCAATGCGCGAGCGGCGTCGCGGTATTTCGCGTCAAGAGCTGGGTTCGCGGCCGCGTCATAGAGCATCACCGCCCCGTTCGTAGCGGCAATACGGGCCAGCGATTCGTCGGTACCAGCAGTATCCGACCGAACGGTGCGCGCTTGGACCTTGTATACGTCACACAATTGTTGCTGCGCAGCAGCACTTTCAGCAGGCGTGTACTTAGGTTCTGGGGAACTGGCCGGCGCTCCAACAGAGGGCGAGCGTGTGAATGCGACAGCCAAGGCGCCGATAGCCAACAGAAAAGCAATTGCGGATAGCGCGATCGCCGGCCAAGTTGGAGGACGTTTTGCGGGCTGAGGCAGGTAAGTCGGCTGCTGCCACGGACCCACAGGCGGGCCGACATGTGGCTCCCCAGCGATGTTTGGAGGCAGATCCCCCATATAGCCCTCCCTCGTATCGCCTCGTGTAGGAGTCATTCTCTGGAAATTATCCCCGTGCATCCCGCATCGTCGCCGAAATGTGGCCGCAACGCGACGCTAGCGTCACTGCCACAGCGAGCTGTCACCAATGACTTCTAGGGGAATCGAAGATTTCGACATAACCGGCCAGCTTCAAGGGCGTGTTTACTTTTGTAGCCGCCCAATCAAGGCCTCACACCCGCGACGCCGGAGCACCGGAACTCGGCCGCACAGCCTCCATATCACCGGCATTCTGCTGGTCCATGCTTGTGAATCCCTTGGCAGCGTGGTGCGCCTTCGAACCGACATCAGTCAGCGTCTGCTTGTGACCCTGGAGGATCTGCACGTGCTGTCCATGCGCAGCCGTGACCGCCTCGTGGAATGCATCGGCGGCGGCGAAGTCACCGAACATCCCCGACGCCAGCGGCCCTCGCGCGAGCTGGTCGGCTCCCTCTTGCGCATGCCCGCCGGCGCGGTGCGATTCGTTGCCCCCGGAGTGCAAAAGATCGGTGTCGACGAACACTGCCACCCCTTCCGATCCATCGCAGCGCTCCTCGCGCCACTATTGACCAGGCTAAATATGCCGCGCGCGGCGGTCAATTCACGTTGGGTCCCCGAGCCGCTACAACGCGGTCGCGCCGTCAGCCAAGCCGTCCCCATCGCCGTCGGTCAGCCGCACGTTCCACTTGCCGTCGCCGTCGGTGTCGACGTATTCGGTCGCGCCGCCCTCGCCGGCGCACAGCACCCGGTCCGCCAGCCCATCGCCGTCGCTATCGAACAGCCGATCGTCCGCGCCGCCGTGGCCATCGAAGTCGACCAGCGGGCCGCCGGTGTGCTCGACACCGTCAAGGTCGAACCAGCGCAGTTGCCGGCCCTGTTCGGTGGCGACACCCCATGTCCCCGATCCGTCGTCGGTGAAGTACGCCTCGGGAGTGCCGTCGTTGTCGAGGTCGAGCACCGCGTGATCGGCGATGCCGTCCCCATCGAGGTCCGCGAAGGCGTCGTCGCGCAGCCCATCGCCGTCGAAGTCCAGCCCGAAAGCGTCGAACCGGCCGTCGCCATCAAGGTCGAGGTCGAGGTCGTGCTGCCAAATAGAAGCGGTGCCGTCGTCGCCTGCCATGCAGTAATCCATGCACGATCCGACGCGCGATCACCGCTACGGGTTCCCCTGCGAGCGCCACCAGCTCAGCAGTTCCGCGGTCGCCTCCTCGACCGTCAACGGACCGCGCTCCAACCGCAGCTCTTTCAAGAAGCGCCACGCCTCACCGACTTGCGGGCCCGCGGGAATGCCGAGCAACTCCATGATCTGGTTGCCGTCGAGGTCGGGCCGCACCCGCGCCAGATCCTCCTGCGCGGCCAACTCGGCGATCCGTGCCTCCAGCCGGTCATAGCTGGCCTGCAGCCGCGCGGCCCGGCGCTTGTTGCGAGTCGTACAGTCGGCGCGCACCAGCTTGTGCAGTCGTGGCAATAACGGCCCGGCGTCGGTGACATAGCGGCGCACCGCGGAATCGGTCCACTTGCCCTCGCCGTAGCCGTGGAACCGCAGATGCAGATACACCAGCTGCGAGATATCGTCGACCATCTGCTTGGAATACTTCAACGCGCGCAACCGCTTTCGGGCCATCTTGGCGCCGACCACTTCGTGGTGATGGAAACTGACGCCGCCGTTGGCCTCGTGCCGTCTGGTGGCAGGCTTGCCGATGTCGTGCAGCAGCGCGGCCCAGCGCAGCACCAGATCCGGTCCGTCGTCCTCCAGCGCGATCGCCTGCCGCAGCACCGTCAGCGAATGCTGGTAGACGTCCTTGTGCTGATGGTGTTCATCGATCGCCATCTGCATGCCCCCGACCTCGGGCAACACCACCTCCCCCATGCCGGTCTGCACCAACAGGTCGATGCCGGACACCGGGTCGTCGCCGAGCAGCAGCTTGTCCAGCTCGGCGGCAACCCGCTCGGCGCTGATCCGGCCCAGCTCGGGCGCCATCTCCTCGATCGCCTCCCGCACCCGCGGGGCGACGGCAAAGCCGAGCTGCGAGACAAACCGCGCCGCCCGCAGCATCCGCAGCGGGTCGTCGCCGAAGGACACCGACGGGGCGGCCGGGGTGTCGAGCACCCGCTCGCGCAACGCGGCCAAACCGCCCAGCGGATCGAGGAATTCACCCGGCCCCTCGGGAGTGATGCGCACGGCCATCGCGTTGACCGTGAAGTCGCGGCGCACCAAATCGTCGTCAAGCCTCGAGCCGAATTGCACCTCGGGCTTGCGCGAGACCCGGTCATAGGCGTCCGCGCGGAATGTGGTGATTTCCAGGCGATGGCCGCCCTTGCCGACGCCGACGGTGCCGAACTCGATGCCGGTGTCCCACACGTTGTCGGCCCATCGCCGCAGGATCTGTTGAACCTGCTCTGGGCGGGCGTCGGTAGTGAAGTCCAAGTCGGGACTCAGCCTGCCCAGCAGCGCATCTCGCACCGAACCGCCGACGAGGTACAACTCGTGACCCGAGCCTTCGAACGCCGAGCCGAGCTCGCGCAGCATGCCCGCATGTTGGTTCAGGGCGACCTGGGCGGCGGCAAGCAGCTGCATATCGGCGTCGGACACGTTCGATCAGCCTAGTAGGCCGGGCCGAAAAGCCCGTGTGAGGAGCCGCGCACGGGTCGTGGCCATCGTCGGCGCGCATCGGCGTTGAATTGACCGGCCGGCGCGCCGCAGTACCGTTGCGCAAGGGGAAGGGTGAAAACGGCGCGGCAATGCGGTTCTGCGATTCATGAGCAATATGTCGAGTTCTCAGCGAGTGGACTTCTTGGACGCCTACGCCTGGCGCGCCGCGACATGGTCGGCGCCGTTTGTCGTCCAACTGATACTGGCGCTGTTGCTTGTCGCCATGTGGCTGCTGGGCAAGTGGCCGTTCGACACGCACAGCGCGTACGCCGGTGAGCGGGCATGGATGCTGACCGCCGCTGTCCTGACGACGTTGGTGTCGCTGCTTTTCGGCGCCGCGCTCCTCAGGTCGTCATCGCAGCGGAAGCGCGGCCTTGGCGTCAGCACCATGAGCTGTTCGGTCGCCGTGCTCGCGGGCGCCGCGATATTCGCTTACCTGGTCCTGCGCTGATGACAGACAACCGGTACGGCCCACTGACATTCGCAGTAGCCATCCTGCACGTCTTCGTCGTGGATTTCGTCACCTGGCTGTTTGTTCTGCCGATGTGGCCCTTGGTGTTTGTCGTTCTGCCGGCAGCGCTGCTCTACATCGGCGTCGGCGCCCTCGTCGCGCGGGGACCGGGAAGAATCGGGCAGATCGGCCGCGGGATGATGCTCGGCAGCCTCTCCGGGCCGCTCTCACTCCTGATCTTCATTCCCGCTTTCGCCATCGCCAACGCGATCGGCCCGATCTGACCGGACGCATTCGGTCCTGAGCCATCGCAGGTCGGCTAGCGGCGAGTATGTCCAGGGAGACTATGCCGTGCCAGCTACTATCGCTTGGGTGTCGGACGGCGAACAGGGCAAGCCACGTCGGCGCCGGGGGCGGCGGCGCGGCCGTGGCGCTGCGAGTTCGACCGAGAACCAGACGAACGGCCAAGCGCCCGCCGACTCGACGGCGACGAAGTCGCACCGATCCCGTTCGCCTCGTCGCGGGCCGGATCGGCTGCGGACCGTGCACGAAACATCTGCTGGCGGACTGGTCGTCGACGGCCTCGACGGGCCGCGCGACTCACTGGTCGCGGCACTGATCGGCCGCATCGATCGGCGTGGTCGGATGCTGTGGTCGCTGCCCAAGGGGCACATCGAAATGGGTGAGACCGCCGAGCAGACCGCGATAAGAGAGGTGGCCGAGGAAACCGGCATCCGGGGCAGCGTGCTGGCCGCCCTGGGCCGGATCGACTATTGGTTCGTCACCGACGGCCGCCGGGTGCACAAAACGGTGCACCACTATTTACTGCGCTTCTCCGGCGGCGAGCTCTCCGACGAGGACCTCGAGGTGGCCGAGGTGGCCTGGGTTCCGGTGCACGAGCTGCCGTCGAAGCTGGCCTACGCCGACGAACGGCGGCTGGCCCGGGTGGCCGACGAGCTGATCGACAAGCTCCAGACCGACGGGCCCGCCGCCCTGCCGCCGCTGCCACCCACTTCTCCGCGGCGCCGCCCGCAAACCCACTCGCGCACCCGGCACGCCGACAAACCGGCCACCGGCCGGAAGAACGGCCACGGGCCCGGGCCGTGACCACATCCCGACTCTGCTTGTTGCGCCTCGCGGCAGTGATCGGCATCGTGGCCGGCTTCGCGGTGCTCACCTGGCCCGCAATGCCGCGCGCGGCCGCCAAAGAACCCGGCGTCACGCCGTTCGTCCGGGTCCGCATCGACCAAGTCACGCCGGACGTGGTCACCACGTCGAGTCAGCCCGTCGTCACCGTCACCGGCATGGTGACGAACATCGGCGACCGCCCCGTCCGGGATGTGATGGTCCGGCTCGAACACGCGGGTGCCGTCACCGCGTCCGCGGGCTTACGGACCACCCTGGACGGCGACACGGACCAGTACCAACCGGCCGCCGACTTCCTCACGGTCGCTCCCGAACTGCAGCGCGGACAACAAGTCGGCTTCACCCTGTCGGCTCCGCTGCGCTCGCTGACCAAGCAATCGCTGGGGATCGATGCGCCCGGGATCTATCCCGTCCTGGTCAACGTGAACGGCACGCCGGATTACGGCGCCCCCGCACGGCTGGACAACGCGCGGTTCCTGCTGCCCGTCGTCGGGGTGCCGCCCGATCAGGGCGGCGACTTGGGCTCCGCCGTAGCGCCCGACACCTCCAAACCCGTGTGGTTGACCATGCTGTGGCCGCTGGCCGACCGGCCCCGGCTGGCCCCCGGCGTGCCCGGCGGCACCATCCCGGTCCGCCTCGTCGACGACGACCTGGCTACCTCGTTGGCCAGCGGCGGTCGGCTGGACATTCTGCTTTCGGCGGCCGAGGTGGCCACCAGCCACGATGTCGACCCCGACGGCGCGGTCGGGCGAGCCCTGTGTCTGGCCGTCGACCCCGACCTGCTCGTCACCGTCAACGCGATGACCGCCGGCTACGTGGTGTCCGATTCACCCGACGGGCCCGCGCAGCTCCCCGGCACCCCGACCCACGCCGGCGCCGGACAGGCGGCTGCCGCCGAGTGGCTCAACCGACTCCGCGCCCTGGCGCACCGCACCTGCGTGGCGCCACTGCCCTATGCGCAAGCCGACCTCGACGCGCTGCAGCGCGTCAACGATCGTGGGCTGAGCGCCACCGCGACCACCGGCGTCAACAGCATTGTCGACCGCATCCTGGACGTGGCCTCCGTCCGCGGGGCGACGCTGCTGCCCGACGGCCCGCTGACCAACCGCGCGGTCAACCTGCTCAGCGGCAACGAAAGCACCGTCGCCATCGCCGCCGCCGAACTGTCCGCCCCGGACGGACAAGGGACCTCGGACAGCACGGTCGACACCGCGCCCCAGCGGCTGTCCCCGCAAGTCGTGCTCGCCCCGTTCGACCCGGCGGTGGGCGCGGCGCTGGCCGGGACGGGCAGCTCGCCCTCGGTGCCCACCTATCTGGATTCCTCGCTGACCGTCCGGCTCGCGCACGACTCGGTGACCGCGCGCCGCCAGGACGCCCTGGGTTCCATGTTCTGGCACGCCTTGCGGCAGGACGACGCGCCCCGTACGCAGGTCCTGGTCCCGCCGGCGACGTGGAACCTGCAGGCCGACGACGCGCACGTCATCCTGACCGCGCTGACCACCACCATCCGGTCCGGCCTGGCGATCCCCCGGCCGTTGCCTGCGGTCATCGCGGAGGCCGCGGCACGCACCGAGCCGTCCGAACAGGTGGGCGCCTACACCTCCGCGCGCGGCCGCTTCGGCGACGACGTCACCGCACTGGTCACCGGACAGGTCGGCCGGCTCTGGGGCCTGACGTCCGCCCTGACTACCGACGAACGCACCGGCCTGACGGGCATCCAATACACCGCCCCGTTGCGCGAAGACATGCTGCGCGCGCTGAGCGAATCCCAGCCCCCCGACACCCGCAACGGCATGGCCCAGCAGCGACTGGCCGTCGTCGGCAAGACCATCAATGACCTGTTCGGCGCGGTCACGATCGTCAACCCGGGCGGCTCCTACACCCTGGCCACCGAGCACAGCCCGCTGCCGCTGGCGCTGCACAACGGCCTGGCCGTCCCGATCCGGGTCCGGCTGCAGGTCGACGCCCCGCCAGGCATGACGGTCACCGACGTCGGACAGATCGAGCTGCCGCCCGGTTACCTGCCGCTGCGGGTGCCGATCGAAGTGAACTTCACCCAGCGGGTCGCCATCGACGTGTCGCTGCGGACCCCGGACGGCCTGCGGCTTGGCGACCCGGTGCGCCTGTCGGTGCACTCCAACGCCTACGGCAAGGTGCTGTTCGCGATCACCCTGACGGCCGCGGCCGTGCTGGTGCTGTTGGCGGGACGCCGCCTGTGGCACCGCTTCCGCGGCCAACCCGACCCCGCCGACCTGGACCGGCCCGACCCGCCCGGTGCCCGATCCGCGGGGTTCGACGACGAGGCCGATGACCGGGTCGAGCAAGAGCACCGCGTATGAAGCCCGCCCACCGGCAGGCCGCAGCACCGCAATCCCACCGCCTGCCAGAGCCGCCGCGGCGTCCGCACAATCCGGGCTCGCCGCCCACGGGTCCCCTGCCGCCGGTCCCCGCGGGGATTGACCGCCGACGGCCCGAACTCTCCGATTCCGCCCTGGTGTCGCGGTCGTGGGCGATGGCCTTCGCCACGCTGGTCAGCCGGCTCACGGGTTTCGCCCGGGTCGTACTTCTGGCGGCGATCCTGGGCGCCGCGCTGTCCAGTGCGTTCTCGGTGGCCAACCAGCTGCCCAACCTGGTCGCCGCGCTCGTCCTCGAGGCGACCTTCACCGCCATCTTCGTGCCGGTGCTGGCCCGCGCCGAGCAGAGCGACCCCGACGGGGGCGCGGCGTTCGTACGCCGCCTGGTCACGCTGACCACTGCGCTGCTGGTGTTGGCGACGGCCTTGTCGGTGCTCGCCGCGCCGCTGCTGGTCCGGTTGATGCTGGGCCGGGCTCCGCAGGTCAACGAGCCGCTGACGACCGCGTTCGCCTACCTGCTGCTCCCCCAGGTGCTCGCCTACGGCCTCACGTCGGTGTTCATGGCGATCCTGAACACCCGCAACGTGTTCGGCCCAACGGCGTGGGCGCCGGTCGTCAACAACGTCGTCGCGCTCGCGACCTTGGCGGGGTATGCGGCCGTCCCCGGTGAGCTGTCGGTCGACCCCGTGCGGATGGGCAACACCAAGCTGCTGCTCCTCGGCATCGGCACCACCCTGGGGGTGTTCGCGCAGACCGCGGTGCTGCTGGTCGCGTTGCGCCGCGAACGCGTGGACCTGCGTCCCCTCTGGGGCATCGACGAGCGGCTCAAGCGCTTCGGCACCATGGCCGCCGCGATGGTGCTCTACGTGCTGATCAGCCAGCTCGGCCTGGTGGTCGGTAACCAGATCGCCAGCACGGCGGCGGCGTCGGGCCCCGCGATCTACAACTACACCTGGCTGGTCCTGATGCTGCCGTTCGGCATGATCGGCGTCACGGTGCTGACGGTGGTGATGCCGCGGCTGAGCCGCAACGCCGCCGCCGACGACACCAAGGCCGTGCTGGCCGACCTGTCGCTGGCCACCCGCCTGACGTTGATCACGCTGATCCCGATCGTCGCGGTCATGACCGTCGGCGGCCCGGCGATCGGCAGCGCCCTGTTCGCCTACGGTCACTTCGGCGGGGTCGACGCCGGATACCTCGGCGCCGCGATCGCGCTGTCGGCATTCACGCTGATCCCCTACGGTCTGGTGCTGCTGCAGCTGCGGGTCTTCTACGCGCGCGAGCAACCCTGGACGCCGATCGTCATCATCCTCGTCATCACGGCCGTCAAGATCGCCGGATCCGTGCTGGCGCCGCGCCTGACCGATGACCCCAAGCTGGTGGCCGGTTACCTGGGGCTGGCCAACGGCATCGGCTTTCTGGCGGGCGCGATCATCGGCTACCTGCTGTTGCGGCACACCCTGCTGCCTGCGGGCGGCCAGTTGATCGGCAAAGGCGAGCAGCGCACCATCCTGGTCACGATCACCGCCTCGATGCTGGCCGGTTTGGTGGCCCATGTGGCCGACCGGCTGTCGGGGCTCGGCGCGCTGACCGCGCAGGGCGGCGGCGCGGGGTCACTGCTGCGGCTGCTGATCCTGGCGGCGATCATGCTGCCGATCATGGCCGCGGTCATGCTTGGCGCCCGTGTCCCGGAGGCGCAGGCGGCGCTGGACGTCGTCCGGCGGCGCTTCGGCGGCCGTGCGGCGGTGCCCGGCAAACCGGTGCTAAAGGACCAATATTCTCGCCGGGCCCCGGTCACGTACCCTGAGCAGAGGAATTCGTCCCCGCCTGGGGTAAATGCGGTCCAGGAGCCGATCCGGCGCAGACCTTCGGAGCGGGCAACCCAAGCCCGGATAGCGAAAGGACCGGAGGTGACCGACCGCCCTATCGAGAGTGCCGCGTCGGGTGCCGAGCTGCCACGACCGGTTGCCGACGACTTCCAGCCCGA
>NZ_LZJB01000477.1:0-3996 GCF_001666895.1 Mycobacterium sp. E3298 | reverse complement strand
CGCAGCGAGACAAGGTGCTGTGGCGCAACGCCAGCGAGCTCTACGGATTGAAGGAGCGTGTCCGATGACGACGATCGAGCGGATCGACTCCGCAACGGGTCGAGAAGACGAAATAGCGGTCACCATCGTCGACACCGATGTGCACCCGCTGCCCGTCTCGACCGAGGTGCTCAAGTCATACGCGGCGGCCGAATGGGTGGACAAGATCTGGCCGACCGGCAACGCGGTCGCCCCGGTGCCGCATTTCTACGACACACCCGATTCGTACAAGACGATGTCGCTGCGACTGGACGCCGCCCCGCCCGACGGGGGCGTCGCGGGCAGCGACCCGGAATTCGCTGCGAAGCAGCTGCTGCTCGATGCCGGTGTCAGCATCGCGACCCTCGAGCCGATGTGCGACGCCCAGCTGCCGCAAGCCGAACACGCGCTGAAGTCCGCCTACAACGACTGGCTCGCCGACGTCTGGCTCGACAAGAACAACCGGCACGGCCGTTGGCGCGGATCGATCAGCGTCAGCGCGCAGACGCCCGAGCGCGCGGCGCGCGAGGTCGAGCGCTGGGCGGGCCACCCGTACATGGCCCAGGTGCTGATGACGCCCCAGACTCGTGGGATCCCCTTCGGCAACCCGCATTTCGACCCGCTGTACGAAGCCGCGGCCCGCAACGGATTCCCGGTGGCGACGCACCTGATGGGGCAGACGCCCTTCGAACTGATCCCGCTGTATCCGGTTGGCAATCCGGCACATTGGCACGACTTCTTCGCCGCCTGGCCGCTGCTGTACGTCTCGCACCTGATGAGCCTGGTGTTCGACGGCGCGTTCGACCGTCACCCCGACCTGCGGGTGGTGTTCGTCGAAGGCGGCTTCACCTGGGCCATGCCGGTCATGTCGCGGATGGACCGCATCTGGGAGGCCCGCCGCGGCGACCTGCCACACGTGCGCCGGCGCCCGTCGGATTATGTGCGCGAACATGTTCGGTTCACCACCCAGCCGCTGGAAGACACCGACACCGTGCAGTTCCGCGAGTACCTCGAGATGATGGACATGGGCGACAACCTGATGTTCTCGACGGACTACCCACACTGGAGCTACGACGCGCCGTCCTACGCGATCAACCGATTCCCGGCCGACCAGCGCGAGCGGATCATGCGCGGCAACGCGACCGCCCTCTATGGGCTGCCGGCGACGGTCAAGGCGCTTCCCGGGGAACGCTGAGTCGGGGCCCATGGCCGGGGCTCCGGCGACAAGCGCCTCGTCTTTCACCACACCTGATCACAGGTCTACCTTGAAGAGGGTTTCCGGCACGTCCCGCGCCGGGATCCGACGAGCCCGCATGGTGAGCCCGGAAGCGGAGAGGGTATGACACAAACGAATCTGACGCGCCCGCAGGGCCTTACCCGGATCGACCCCGTGCTCCGGGAGGCCGCCACCGCACTGGGCGTCGTCGAATTCCGCGCCGAGACGCTGCCCGCCGAACGCGAACACGCCGGCCGACTCGCCGCCGAGCGCGCCGCGGACGTCGACACCGCCGATGTCGCCATCGAGACCCGCACCATCGCCGGCCCGGGCGGCCACCAGCTGAATCTTCGTCTCTACCGGGGGCCCAACCTGGATCGGGCCGAGTCAGGCTCGCCGCTCGTCCTGTACGCCCACGGCGGAGCCTTCGTGACCGGAAATCTGGACACCGATCACGCGCAGTGCGTGGAGTTGGCCAGGGCAGGCGGTTGCCTGTTGATTTCGGTCGACTACCGGCTCGCCCCGGAGCACCCCTGCCCGGCGGCGTTGGACGACGTCGAGGCCGGCTTCTACTACGCCATCCGGAATTGCGCGGACCTGAACGTGGACGTCAACCGCATCGCGGTGATGGGCCGCGACGCGGGCGCGGCCCTGGTCGCGGGCCTGAGCCAGCGCATGTTCGATGACGAAGGCCCCCAGATCCTGGTGCAGATCCTGCACCAGCCGATGCTCGACTCCGACGCCACCCAGTCGCGGCGTGAGTTTCAGCGCACCCCGGGTCTCAACGGGCCTGCGGTGAGCCGGGCATGGGGGCACTACCTTGGGCACGCCAGCGCCAACGGTCAGCACGTGCCCGCGCACCGGGCGAACCTCGAGGGCCTACCGCCCACCTTCATCAGCTGCGCCGAGATCGATCCGTGCCGCGACGAGGCCATCGACTACGCGAACAGGCTGTTGCACGCCTACGTGCACACCGAATTGCACGTGATCGCAGCGGCGTTCAATGGGTTCGACTCGTTGGTTCCCGATTGGGTTGTTTCGCAGGAGAACCGGGCGCTGCACGCGCGCTCGCTGCGCCGTGTGTTCGCCATGTAGCGGTGCGCTATCGAGGGCACTCCGGTAGCTCTTACCGTAGCGCTCGTTGCTAGGATCGATACGCCGGCGATTCCTCCACGAGAGGCAGCATGACGACACTCGACTCTCCCGAAAAGACGCTGTTCACCTCGACAACCCAAGCATTCCTGGAAAAGGAAGCGCCGCTGCGCCGCGTGCGCGAGTTGCAGGCCGCGGGGGAGTCCTTCGATCCGGCTTGGTGGCTGCGCGCCGCGGAGCTCGGCTGGACCAGCCTGCTGGTGCCCGAGGAATTGGGCGGCGGCAGCATTACGGAGAGCGGTTTGGCGGATCTGGCACTGGTCGCCGAACAGCTCGGGAAGACGGTGGCGCCGGGACCCTTGTATCCGGTTAGCGCCGTGCTGGCCGCGCTCGTCGGGTGCGCGGACCGGCAGCCCCACCTCGCGACCATCGATGCGTTGATGTCCGGCGAAACCGTGGCGTCGTGGGCGGTTTCGGAGCCCGGCCGCGGATGGGCGCCGCTGGACCCCTCGGTGACGGCCACCCCCACCGATTCCGGCTACCGGATTGACGGCACCAAGGACCGGGTCGAGGCGGGCGCGCAGAGCGCGGTGCTGCTGGTGGTGGCGCGTTGCGGTGACGAGGTGCGCCAGTTCCTGGTCCCGACCGATGCGCCCGGCGTCACGGTGGTCCCGCAGCAGTCGGTGGACATGGTCAAGCAATACGCCAGGGTGCGGTTCGACGGCGTGGTGGTGGAGCGATCCGCGGCCGTGGGCACCGCCGCCGAGACGGCCGCGCTCGTCGACCGGCAGGGCCAAATCGCCCAGGTCCTGCAGTGCGCCGAGGTGGTCGGGATCCTGCAGACAGTGTTCGACCTGACCGTGCAGTGGGCGCTGGATCGGCACACCTTCGGGCGCCCGTTGGCGTCCTATCAAGCCCTCAAGCACAAGTTCGCCGACATGAAGCTGTGGCTCGAAGCCTGCCGCGCCACTACGGCCGCGGCGGTCGCCGACGTCGCGGCGAACTCGCCAGAGGCGGGGCTGTCTGCCAGCATCGCCAAGTCCTACGTGGGTGAGATGGCCGGCCAGATCGTTCAGGCCTGCGTGCAGATGCACGGCGGCATCGGCGTCACCTGGGAACACGACCTGCACCTCTACTTGCGTCGGGTCACGTTGTACCGCTCCATGTTCGGGACGCCCGAGGAACACAACCTGCGGGTGTACGAGCACGAGAAGGCGGGGCGTTCGGACCCATGACGACCGAATCCGTTGCCGACTTCGCGGCCCGGGCCAGGGCATGGCTGGCGGACAATATGCCCCCCATCGATCCCGAGTCACCCCCGCCAGCCCCGCGCGACGACGAGCGATCCTGGCTTCGGGCTCGGGAACTCCAAAAGCGCTTGTACGAAGGAGGATTCGCGGGGATCTGCTTTCCCCGTGAGTACGGTGGACTCGGACTCGACTACGAGTATCAGAAGGCCTTCGACGCCGAATCCCTCACCTACGAAATGCCGCTGATCCTCAACACCCCCACGTTCACCATCTGCTGTGCCACACTGCTCGACACCGGCAGCGAGGAGCAAAAGAAGCGCCACATCGCCGCGGCGCTGCGCGGTGACGAAGTGCTGGTTCAGTTGTTGTCCGAGCCCAGCGGCGGGTCCGACCTGGCCGGCGTCATCACCCGGGCCGAAC
>NZ_LZJB01000476.1:0-2575 GCF_001666895.1 Mycobacterium sp. E3298 | reverse complement strand
CGAATCCGGCGGCCCGGAGCTGGCCGACGAGCTCGAGGAGAACGGCTACGTGCGCTTCACCCAGACCGATGGCGGCGACCCCCAGCGCCCGGCTTCGCCGCGCTTGGGATCCCCGCGAGCGGCGGCCGCGGGAGCGTAGGCATGACCGCACTGGACGTCGACGCCATCCGCGCTGACTTTCCGATCCTGAAGCGCGTGATGCGCGGCGGAAAGCAGTTGGCGTACCTGGATTCCGGCGCGACGTCGCAGCGCCCGCTGCAGGTGCTCGATGCCGAGCGCGAGTTCCTGATCACCTCCAACGGCGCGGTGCATCGCGGCGCGCACCAGCTGATGGAGGAGGCGACCGACGCCTACGAACGGGGCCGCGCCGACGTCGCGGCCCTCGTCGGCGCCGACGCCGACGAGCTGGTCTTCACCCGCAACGCCACGGAGGCGCTCAACCTGGCGTCATACGTGCTGGGCGACAACAGATTCGACCGGGCCGTCGGCGAAGGTGACGTGATCGTCACCACCGAGCTGGAGCACCACGCCAACATCGTGCCGTGGCAGGAACTGGCCCGTCGCAGCGGCGCCACGCTGCGCTGGTACGGCGTGACCGACGACGGGCGCATCGACCTGGACTCGCTGGAGCTCGACGAGCGCGTGAAAGTCGTTGCCTTCAGCCATCACTCGAACGTCACCGGCGCGGTGGCGCCGGTGACGGAGCTGGTCCGCCGCGCCAAGGCCGTCGGTGCCGTGACGGTGCTTGACGCCTGCCAGTCGGTGCCGCACGAGCCGGTCGACCTGCACGCGCTCGACATCGACTTCGCCGCGTTCTCCGGCCACAAGATGTTGGCCCCCAACGGCGTCGGTGCGCTCTACGCCCGGCGCGAGCTGTTGTCGCAGCTCCCGCCCTTCCTCACCGGCGGGTCGATGATCGAGACGGTGACGATGGAGACGTCGACCTACGCCCCGGCGCCGCAACGGTTCGAGGCCGGCACGCCGATGACGTCCCAGGTTGTCGGGTTGGGCGCGGCCGCAAGGTATCTGGGCGCCATCGGCATGGACGCGGTGGAGGCGCACGAGCGGGAGCTGGTCGCAGCCGCCCTTGAGGGCCTCTCGGGCATCGAGGGCGTGCGGATAATCGGGCCCGCCACGATGGAAAACCGTGCCTCGCCGGTGTCGTTCGTGGTCGACGGCGTGCACGCGCACGACGTCGGGCAGGTGCTCGACGACGACGGCGTCGCGGTGCGCGTCGGGCATCACTGCGCGATGCCGTTGCACCGCCGGTTCGGCGTGGCTGCCACCGCCCGGGCATCGTTCGCGGTGTACAACACCGCCGACGAGGTTGAGCGGTTGGTGGTCGGCGTGCGGCGGGCGCTCGAGTTCTTCGGGAGAGACTGACCGTGCGCCTGGAGCAGATGTATCAGGACGTGATCCTGGATCACTACAAGCACCCCCAGCACCGGGGGCTGCGGGAGCCGTTCGGCGCGCAGGTGTATCACGTCAACCCGGTGTGCGGGGACGAGGTGACGCTGCGGGTCGCGCTGTCGGACGACGGCCGGCGCGTGGCCGACGTCTCCTATGACGGGCAGGGCTGCTCGATCAGCCAGGCGGCGACCTCGGTGCTCACCCAGCAGGTGATCGGTCAGACGGTGCCCGAGGCGCTGGACACCATCGCCGCGTTCACCGAAATGGTGTCCTCGCGCGGCACCGTCGAAGGCGATGAGGACGTCCTGGGCGACGGCATCGCGTTCGCCGGGGTGGCCAAATACCCGGCCCGGGTGAAATGCGCACTGCTGGGCTGGATGGCGTTCAAAGACGCGTTGGCCCAAGCTTGTTCAGGCAGGGGCGCGGACTTCGAGGAGGAACAGGATGAGCGAGACCGCCGCACCGGGTGACGAATTTATTGCCGACCTCGAGGAGGCGATGCGCGACGTCGTCGACCCGGAGTTGGGCATCAACGTCGTCGACCTCGGGCTGGTCTACGGCCTCAACGTGGAAGAGGGCGACGAGGGGACCGTTGCCCTGCTCGATATGACGCTGACCTCGGCGGCCTGCCCGCTGACCGATGTCATCGAGGACCAGTCGCGCAGCGCGCTGGTCAGCAGCGGCCTGGTCGACGACCTGCGCATCAACTGGGTGTGGAACCCGCCATGGGGCCCGGACAAGATCACCGAGGACGGCCGCGAGCAACTGCGCGCCTTGGGCTTCACCGTCTAAAGCCACCTGCCCTTCCGCTAGCCAATGGCGGCAATCCGCCGCTAAAGGTGGAAGGGCAAATGCGGCAGGTGCAGGTGGTGGTGCGGCCGCCCCATCGGCGGGCACTGTTCCAGGCTGATGGTCGTCGCCTGCAGCGCGCCTCCGTCGTTCGTGCCCTGAGCCCCCATGCACGTGCCGTTGGTGATCGCCTGGGTGTTGCTGATCGTCTGCTTCTTGTAGGACGTCGCGTCGTTGACGGTCACCGTGGTGGGGCCACCGGGACCAATCCCATTGACCGCGATCGTGTTTCCCGATACCGACGCGACGTCCTACAAGAAGCAGACGATCAGCAACACCCAGGCGATCACCAACGGCACGTGCATGGGGGCTCAGG
>NZ_LZJB01000475.1:0-6648 GCF_001666895.1 Mycobacterium sp. E3298 | reverse complement strand
GCCGCAAGCATCGCCGAGGCCTACGACATTCCGTTTGCGACGCTGCATTACTTTCCGATACGGCCCAACGGCCAGCTCGTTCCGCTGCTGCCGCCTCCCCTGGCGCGCGCGTCGATGACCGCGTTCGATTGGTTCGGCTGGCGCCTCAACAAGAAGGTGGAGGACGCGCAGCGTCGGGAACTGGGGCTGCCGAAGATCCGGGGCGCATCGGCGCGGCGCATCGCCGAGAGTGGATCACTGGAAATCCAGGCCTACGACGAGGCGTGTTTCCCCGGGCTAGCGACGGAGTGGGCGAAATGGGATGGCCAACGACCCTTTGTTGGCGCGCTGACCATGGCGGCGACGACTGAGGCGGACGATGACGTCGCATCCTGGATCGCCGCCGGAACGCCGCCGATCTGTTTCGGCTTCGGCAGCATGCCGGTGGAATCACCGGCCGACGCCATCGAGATGATCAGCGCCGCCTGCGCCGAGCTGGGCGAGCGCGCATTGATTTGTGCGGGTTGGAGCGACTTCAGCGACGTCGCCCACGGCGACCACGTCAAGGTGGTGGGCGCGGTCAACTATGCGGCCGTCTTCCCCGCCTGCCGGGCCGTCGTGCACCACGGCGGTTCGGGCACCACGGCCGCGAGCATGCGCGCCGGGGTTCCGTCGATGATCCTGTGGACGGCCGGTGATCAACCGCATTGGGGTGCCCAGCTCAAGCGGCTGAAAGTCGGTACCACTCGGCGCTTTTCGACCACAACCACCGAAACCTTGGTCACCGACTTGCGTCAGATCCTCGAACCCGACTACGCAGTGCGAGCCCGTGACCTCGCCGCCCGGATGACAGACCCGGCTGAAAGCGTTGCGAAAGCTGTTGATGTGCTCGAAAAGTTCGCCAGCGCAAGGCGTTTAGTCTGAAGATCGCCCGGATGGCCCGGCGCCGGTCAACGGCCCGCGCGCGGGAAGCGGTCATCCGCCGGGCGCGTCTCTCCCGTCGTCCGACCTGACCTCGACCTGGGCGGGTGGATCGGTCGCGGCAGGGGTGCTCGGCCGCTTGAAGCGGGATTTGAGCGATAGCGCCCGCTTTTCCACCAGGAACCAACTCAGCGCCGCCACCGGAAGGGTGGCCGCCATCGCGACAACGAAAAACACGACCGGATGCAACCACGTGAGGCCGCACACCGCCAGCAGCTGCTGCATCGGGAACGCATAGATGTACATGCCATAGGACAGATCAGTGCGTAGTTGCAGCCGCTTGTTCTTAAGCAGCGCCCCGGAGACGACGACGGCGTACGCCAGCGGAAGGCCGGCCACCACTCGATAATCCGGCAGCTGGCTGGACGCGAGGACTATGGCGACGCAGACGGCGACGAGCGACCAGCGAGCGGGGATCACATCGCGCCATTGGTACAGGAGCGCCCCGGAGGCGAACATGATGGCGGAGCGGCAGAGGAGCTGCGGGATGGTCCATACTCCCGGAAAGGTCAGGGGTGGTAGCAACATCGCCCCGATCACCGCGAGTACGAGCATCGCGGGGGAAACCCACCTGCGATTGGCGAGGCCGACGACGCCGATAACTGCAACCGCCAAGTAGCACATCACTTCCCAGATGAGGGACCACAGCGAGGCGTTCCAATTCGCTCCGCCCGGCGTTCCGTGCGGTGTCGGGCCGACATTCGGGTGCAGGTAGGCCAATGCGGCGTTTTGCACGACGTAATCGATCGGATCGCGCGAGGCCAGCAGCTTTCCCGCCGCACCGCCCTGGATCGCCAGGCTCAGTGGTGCGAACAGGTATGCGGTGACGATCAGGCAGACGTAGAAACCGGGGAGGATTCGCAGAGCTCGAGCCAGCAGGTAGTCACGAAGTTGCGGGTCGTTCAGCCAGCTTCGGGAGATGAGAAATCCCGAGATCGCAAAAAACCCGTCGACACCTATCGCGAACATAAGCTTGGTGGCAGCGGCGGGAGGCATATGACCCGTGATCGGCCATGAGTGGAACAGCATCACTTCGGTTGCCAGGGCTAGCCGGAACGCGTTCAGCGCATTATTTCGCGGGCTGAACACTTCCCCCAGCTTCATGTGACTCCGTCCATCGTCCCCCGGTGCGCGTTGTCGGCGCCATCGTATATCGCGACGGTGTTGATCACTGTTGCTTTGAGCGCTCTTGGCGAGTCGGTCGGGGCGGGCAAGCGACGCGGCGGCGGCCGTGCTCACTGAACTGGCTTGCAGAGGCCTGACTGGGGTGACGGCCCGCAACGAGGCGTTGGCCAGCGCCATTTAACGCTCCGGGGCAAGAACCAGGGTGCTAGCATCCGGGTCGTGTCTGAAGAAGGTGCACGGCTGCGGATCGGTGTCCTCGGCGCAGCCCGCATCGCTCCGCTCGCGCTTATCAACCCGGCACGGGAAAGCGCCGAGGTGGTGGTCGCGGCGGTGGCAGCTCGCGAGGTATCTCGTGCCCAAGCCTTCGCCGCCGAACACGGCATTTCCCGAGTGCACGACAGCTATGAAGCGCTGGTCGCCGACCCGGATTTGGACGCCGTCTACAACCCACTCCCAAATGGCTTGCACGGCAGGTGGACCCGAGCTGCGATTGCCGCGAGCAAGCATGTGCTGTGCGAGAAACCGTTCAGCGCCAACGCCGCTGAGGCACGCGAAGTCGCCGGACTGGCCGCTCAATCAGACCGAGTCGTGATGGAGGCTTTTCACTATCGCTACCATCCTTTGACGCTGCGCGTTGAGGAGATCATCGCTTCCGGGGAACTGGGACAGCTGAAGCGGGTGGAGGCGGCCATCTGCTTCCCGTTGCCGAAGTTTTCCGATATCCGCTACAACTACTCCCTTGCCGGTGGCGCGACGATGGACGCCGGATGCTATGCGGTCGACATCATCCGCACGTTCGGTGGTGCGACGCCGGAAGTTGTTTCGGCACAGGCGAAACTGCGCGACCCCCAGGTCGACCGCGCCATGACCGCCCGGCTTCGCTTTCCAAACGGGATCGAGGGGCGAATCCGTTGCTCGATGTGGTCGTGGGATCTGTTTCAGTTGAGCGCCAAGGTCGTTGGCGATCGCGGGGAAGTGCGCGTGCTCAATCCCGTAATGCCGCAAGCTTTCCATCGGCTCTCGGTCAAATCGGCGGATGGCAAACGAGTGGAACGCTTCTCGCGCCGTCCCTCATATGCTTATCAACTCGACGCGTTTGCCGCGGCGGCGCTGCGCGGGGAGCCCATCAAGACGACACCGGAAGGCGCGGTCGAGAACATGAGCGTCATCGACGCCATCTATCGCGCTGCCGGCCTCCCGCTCCGCGAGCCCGCCTGAGCTCAACCGCTTATTTGGGTTGAACCGGGCAAGAAACACCTCTGCACTCAGCCGGCGAAGTGCGCCTGATTCAGGTGTTCGGCCACCCGCAGGGCGTTGGCGGCGATGGTCAAGCTGGGATTCAGACCGGCGCTGCTGGGGAAAAACGAGCTATCGACCACGTATAGGTTTTCGACCTCGTGCGCCCGGTTGTACGGATCCAGCACGCTCGTCTCGGGATCGGCACCGAAGCGACATGTGCCGCAAACGTGGGCTACGGCTTTGTTGTCCTCGGCGCCTCGCAACGTGATCTTGCGGAAGGGTTCCAACACGCCTTTCAACTGTTCCAAAAAGATGGCGCGGCGCTCGAGTTCGTTCTCGTGAAGGCGGTACTGGAGTTTCAGTCGCTGCCGCCCGTCGGCGGTCGGTCCGTCGTGGGGCATAACACGGTTGTCCAGATATGGGAGGTCCTCCATGATGGTTGCCAGGACCAGCCCGCCATTGAAAAACCGTTCGTAGACTTGACGCACTGCCGGTTTCATGAGCCGAAGTGCCGCCGGCCGCCATCCAGGAACATTGGTCAAAACCTCCATGGGCGCCATGGAACCGAAAGATTGCACGGTGCCGTACTTTTGCCCCTCCCACAAGTAGAAGTCGTTCAGCCCGATTTCCTTGTTCGCGGCTGTGGTCCTGGAACCGCGCTGCGGCCAGATCTCGACCAAGTCAACAAGGTGACGCATCAGGTTGCGGCCCACCCAATCCGAGCCGTTGGCCAGGCCGCGCGGCCAATCGGCAGAACGGGAATTGAGTAACAGCACCGGGGTGACCAGCGCACCGGCGGCGAGCACCACCAGTCTGGCCTTCAGGGACACCGTGCCGGAGCGATGCTCGCAGATCACTCGCCGGACTTGCTTGCGGTCCGCGTCGAGACGCAAGACCCGACATTCCGGTAGGAGCTTCGCTCCGTGCTCGGCGACGGCCGGCAAGACGCAATTGCGTGCGCTGTCGTTCTTGCATGACTGGTTACACAGATAGCTTTGACACGTCGCGCAATCGGAGGTGTAGTCACAGGCCATCGGCAGGTGATACGGGTGCAGGCCACGGCTCGTCAGGTAGTCGACAAGCGGCTGGTTGTCCGCCGAAAATGGCGGCGCGGCAGGCAGATCAGGGTCGGCGGCACCCGGCCGCAGGGGATCGGGCTGGCCCCGAACACCGAACAACCGCTCGGCCGCCGAGTACCACGGACGCATCTCGTCGTACGTGATCGGCCAGGCCTCGGGCACGGTCGAATCGCCAGGGTTTCGGAAGTGCTGCCGAGGGGTGAAGTCCTGAGCGAAAAACCGCTCACACACCATGCCGTACAGGGCCGACGAGCCGCCCGTGCCGGCGCCCAGGAAGGGGACGAATCGTTGTGGGGAGCGCCCGCTGATGTCCTCGATCTCGTCGGTTGAACGCCCGGATCTGGTCAACACGTCGAAGTAGGTTTCCGCGGAGCGGCACTCCTGCGGATGGGACACTTCGGGCATCGATGAGCGGACCGTCCCGGATGCCCCCGGAAGGGTCGAGCGCCCCTTCTCGACGAATAGCACCTTCCGACCCGCACGGGCGAGCGAGTAGCCCAGGGTACCGCCGCCCATGCCGGTCCCAACGATGATCGCGTCCCACTCGACGCGTTCCGCCTCGCGCGCGTCTAGCTCGCCGTCGGCCAAAATCGAGTCCTCAGTGCGTAATTGCCCAAATTTTGCCCCCGTGTGGGCGAGTCACGACAGTATCATCCCTGTGGCGGACAGAGGGCCGTTTGCCCCTTCGGGCCGCGACGCACGCCCACCGTGCGAGCGGGATGAGGGCGAGCCGCGCCGGCGACCCGTCGATGGCCCAATGTCATTCGAACGCAAGCACATCCGATGCTTGTGGTTGCACGAGGCGCGCCTCACCTAGCCAACTGAGTGCTGATGCGTTTGCTCCGGCTGGTGGGAATTAGTTGCCGGTTGCGTGACCGCCACAGCGGCGGCGGGGTGGTTGGTCCAGTCTGCGAGGCTATCGTCGAACGCCGCTTTCTTCTGCAGAATGATCTGATACTGGGCGTGCAGAACTTTGTATTCTCCGGCGTGGTATTTCAGGAATTGGTGGACCGCCCACGCGGTGTTTGCCCGTGGCCGCGGGTAGGCCGGCCACATAACATCGTCGAAAATCATCATTCCGCCCTGCTTCAACAGGCGCCACGAGTGGAGTGAATCGACTATCGCGTCATCGGCGAAGTGTGATCCGTCGACATAGATCAGATCGAATTCCTGCTTTTCATCGATGAGCTGCGGCAAAACGGACAGTGATGAGCCCTTCCGCTTTATTACCCGACCGGCGGCCGAGGACACGTTGTGGTCGAAGCGTGCCTCGAGGTCTCGCAAGTCCGACGTGGCGTGGTAGTGCCATTCGTCGCTGCCCGCCCAGGTATCCACGGCGGTCATGTGCCCTTGCGTGAAGTACGTCAGGAAAAAGAGCGTCGAGCGCCCCTCCCAGGATCCGATTTCAAGAATGCGTATCGGGTCGGCACGCTTGAAGACTTTCGGGAAGGTGACCGACCACGGCACGATGTTCATGTCGAACCATCGCTCTTGGAATTGGCCCTTCGCCGCCTGCTCTTCGAACGCCGCGCGAACTTCGGCCAGGTGTTTCGCCGTGCCCGATAGAACGCCTAGCTTCACCAGGCGGTAGTGAATGGCGTCCGTGAGGTAGTGCCAGACCACACCCGGACGCTTGCCCCCGATCCACCAGAAAAATAGAAACGTGAGGGTTCGGGCGGTCCAACGAAACTTCGGTTCGGTCGTCTGGCTGGTCATGTTTCCCTTGGTCTTGTTGCTTTAAAGGCCGATGCAGTCTTGTTTCAGGGCTCGAAACGAGCCGCTGACCCCCCGGAAGGTTCGGCGAGCTCGTAGAGCGCGGTCGTTGGATACTAACAGCAGCCGCTCAGGGGGCGGGGCGGTTTGGCCCGGCCCACCAGCCCCCGCCGGCGCTGGCGCCGCCCCGCGCACCTGGCATTCAAAACACTGGTCACGCGCACCGCCATCAAGCTGACTGCCTTGCCCGGGCGAAGCTTTCCACCAGGTCGGCGGCCTTCTGGACGCTTTCGGCGGGTGTTGTCATCCGGGTGGCCAGCTCGCGGGCTCGGGCGGCATATTCCGGGTCGAGTATTCGCCGCAGGTCCTTGACCAAGGATTGGCGGGTGGTCTTCGAGAAGCGGCGGGTAGTGCCGACCCCCAATCGTTTCACCCGGGCGCCCCACAGCGTCTGATTCACATCCATCGAAAGGATCAGGGTGGGAACCCCGGCGCGCATGCTCGCGGCCGTGGTGCCCGAACCGCCGTGGTG
>NZ_LZJB01000474.1:0-2075 GCF_001666895.1 Mycobacterium sp. E3298 | reverse complement strand
GCGGCGCACCCGACGAATTCTGTTCCAGGGCATAGGAAACCACCACTGCCCCGATCGGCGCAGGCACGCTGAAGCCAGCCGGCGCGCCGGCGTTCGGGATGGCGGGCGCCGTCAGCGACGGCGCTTCGGGGATGGCGTTGAACAATCCCAGTGCAATGGGCCGCGGCGCGGGCACCTCAGTGTTGTTGAGTCCCAAGCCAAGCGCGTTGGTGACCGCGTGATCGGCCAGGTTGAGCTGGCTGCGCCTGCCGTCCCAGAGGAGCCAGGTACTGTTGCCGCTATCGACCAGGACGGCCTGTTTGGCGTCGAGTTTCGCCGCGCGGGCACCGCCGCTGTCGGGGCGTCCGGCGATCACCGTGACGCCGGTGCTGTGGATGGCGTGCGCCGTCCCGCCGATGCCGTCACACACGGTCCAGTTGGCATCGCGCGTGGTGTTTTGCACCATGCGCTCCGGTGCGCCCGGGATACCGATCAGGTTTCCGCGCGGAAACCGGTCCAGCTCGGTGCTTTTCACCGTTGTCGGGTTGACGGGCTTACCGACGATCAACCGGGCCGACGTCAGATTGAGCACCGGATGCAGCTGTTCGCCCACCCGCACGTACAGGGCGGCCGTCGACCGGTCGGCGAGCACGGCGTTGGTGCCCACCGTCCCGTTGGGACGGATCAGCGAGAACACGAAGCAGCCCGCCAGGCCGGTGGCGAGCAGGACCACGCCCATCAGCACCGCGCGCAACTGGGTGCGCAGCGGGTCGACCAGCATCCTGGTGTCGTGCAGGGCGATCCCGGAAGCGATGCGCCGCATCACGAACCGCCAGCCGCTGACCTGGTGCCGGGTGACGAAGCCGCGGCGATACTCGACCTTGTCGGGATTGTCGTTGACCGGCGTGCGCGACGCGAACGAACGCCGATCGTCGGATTCGGGATTCGTCATGCCGGCACCGACAGCCCGAGTCCGCGCAACAACGGCTCCACCGAGTTCTCGACGTCTTGGTCGGTGATCGTCATCAGCTCCTCGTCACTGAATTCCCCGGTGCCCGCGTGCTCCGAATGGTCGAGCCGGAATTCGCGCTCCTCCTCGGAGCGTTCGACGATGTTGCGGACGAATCGACCGTTACCGGCGATGTCCAGGTTGCGCCGCGAGATTCCGTTGGCGTCGGGCGTCGACTCGGTGGCCAGCTTGGTGAACAACGCCTCCATGTGGTCGAGCGCGGCCTGTTCGAAGACGCTGTCGCGCTGCTCGGCCATCTTGTTCGCGATCTCGACGAGTTCCGACGGTGCGTACGAAGGGAAGTCGATGTTGCGGGTGAATCGGGAACGCAGACCCTCGTTGGTGTCCAGGAACTTGTCCAGATCGGCCCGGTATCCCGCGATGATCACCACCAGCCGGTCGCGGTCGTTCTCCATCCGTGCCAGCAGGGTGTCGATGGCGACCAGCCCGAAGTCGTTCTTCGCGCCGGTGGCCACCAGGGCGTAGGCCTCGTCGAGGAACAGCACCCCATCGAGTGCGCTGTCGATGATCGCGTTGGTCTTGGCTTCGGTCTCGCCGATGTGCTGGCCGATCAGGTCGGCGCGGTGCACCTCGCGGATGTTTTCCCGCTTCAAAAGCCCGAGGCCGCAATAGATCTTGGCGACCACGCGGGCGATCGTGGTCTTACCGGTGCCGGGCGGCCCGGCGAACACGAGGTGGTGGGCGCGCTGTGCGACAGCGAGGCCGCGCTGCTTGCGCACCAGCTCCATGGCGACCGAGCTCTTCAGCCGCGACACCTGGTTCTTGACCTCGTCGAGGCCGATGAACTCGGCCAGCTGGACTTCGGCCTCGTGCAGCAACACGGCCTTGCGCTCGTGGGCCGCGGGATCGACGAAGTCCTCCGCGCTGGGCTCGGTGTCCGGGTCCCAGGGGTCGGTGCGCGCTTCGATCCGCGCCGCGGTGGTGGTCGCGATCCCAAAGCTGGTGTCCAACAGGGCCTGTTCGATCTGTTCGTTTTCCGGGTGGGCCGCGTACAGATCCTGGAGCACTTCGCTCGCCGACTCCTCGTCGACGTGCGCCCGCAACACCAGCGCCTTGGCCAGCGCCC
>NZ_LZJB01000473.1:0-645 GCF_001666895.1 Mycobacterium sp. E3298 | reverse complement strand
TCCAGGCCACCGGCACCGACAACTTGCCACCGATGGAGGCCGCCCCGCCGATGGCCGCGGCCGGGTGCACCGCTCCGGCACCGCCGCCGAGCAGACCACCGAGCCCACCCAGACCGGGCAGCGCCTTGGCTGCCGCCGGAGCCGCACCACCGATCAACCCCACCGTCTTGGAGATCTGGGTGAAGGTGTTGGCCATACCGGTACTGAAGTACGGCAGACCCTCGGTGTTATAGAACAGGCTGGCGAACGGGCTGTAGCCGTTGACGGCCGCCCCCAGGTTGGTGGGGAAGGCGGTCTGGCCGGTCAACAGGAACCACAGCTCGCTCATCGGGTTGTTCGTCGTCGCGGCGGTCGCTGCTGCCTTGACTGGCGCGGTGGTCGTCGTCGTGGCGGTGGTGGCCGCGGCCACCCCGTATGCGGAGTGGCTGGCCAGCACGGCGGCGCAGGCCGAGCAGGCCGCGGTGCAGGCCGCCGCGGCGGCGGCGGCTTATGAGGCGGCGTTCGCCGCGGTGGTGCCACCGCCGGTGATCGCGGCCAACCGGGCGTTGGTGCAGCAGTTGCAGGCCACCAACGTGATCGGGCAGAACACCGGGGCGATCGCGCAGTTGGAGGCCCAGTACGGCGAGTTTTGGGCCCAGGATGCCG
>NZ_LZJB01000472.1:0-3146 GCF_001666895.1 Mycobacterium sp. E3298 | reverse complement strand
CTGGAATCCCCGACGGTCCTGCGTCCACAGCTGGTCGTGCAGGAAGACGCGCACCGAGTTGAGCCCGTTGGCGCGGGCCCAGCCCAGCTCGGTGTCGATGCGTCGGGCGTCGAACGTGTCCGGCTGAAACATCTCCAGCTGGTTGATCGCGTTCGATGTGATGTAGTTCGCGCCGACCGGCCAGCCCTGCGCCTGATACCAGCGGTTGGCGCGCTCGGCGGACCAGCGGGCCGCCTGCGGAGAGGTGCCGGGCGCGGGCTGCGCCGCCGCGCGTGGTGCTTTGGCCAGTGCGGCGCCTCCTGCCAATAGCAGCGGTATCTTCAGCACCGTGCGGCGGTGCACGAAGTCACCGCGAGTCCCCCGGTCGATGTGCTCACCCTTGCTCTCGGAGTCGAGACCTTACCCAAGAGCAATCGTACCCGCCTGCCACACAACGAGTTTCGGTTTTGGTGGCCAGCGGCCCAGGAATTTGTCAGAAGCAGTGCTCGTCGGCGGGAAAAGCGCCCTCGGCCACCTCTTGCGCATATTGCATTGCGGCCCGCCGCAATTCTCCACCGATGTCGGCGAACCGCTTGACGAAGCGGGCCGCCTTGCCGCTGCTGACGCCGGCCATGTCCTGCCAGACCAGTACCTGGCCGTCGCAGTTCGGGCCCGCCCCGATGCCGATCGTCGGGATGGTCAGCTTGCCGGTGATCTGGGTGGCGAGTTCGGCGGGCACCATCTCCATCACGACGGAGAACGCACCGGCTTCGGCGACCGCGATCGCGTCGGCGACGGTCTGTTCCGCTCCGTCGCCGCGGCCCTGCACCCGGAAGCCGCCCAGGCTGTTCACGCTTTGCGGCGTGAACCCGATGTGGGCCATCACGGGGATGCCCGCCGCGGTGAGGCAGGCGATCTGCTCGGCCACCCGCTCGCCGCCCTCGAGCTTGACGGCGTGCGTGCCGCCCTCCTTCATGAAGCGGGTGGCGGAGGCCAAGGCCGCCGCCGGTCCCGCCTCGTAGCTGCCGAACGGCAGGTCCGCGACGACCAGGGCGTGCCGGGCGCCGCGCACCACGCCGCGCACCAGCGGGATCATCTCGTCGATGGAGACGGGCACGGTGGTGTCATAGCCGTAGACGACGTTGGCGGCCGAGTCGCCCACCAGCAGGACCGGAATGCCGGCCTCGTCGAAGATCCGTGCGGTCGAATAGTCGTAGGCCGTGAGCATGGCCCACTTGTGCCCTTCGGCCTTCATCTTCTGCAGGTGGTGGGTGCGGATCTTGGTGAGCGGCTGCGAGTGCTCGGGCGTGCTTGCACCATAAACGTTCTGCTCAGACATCATTGTCCCTAGTGCTGGTCGGGTCGATCCTCGTGGCCCTGATCGGGTCCCCGGGTTCGTCTGACGGTGCCATTCTGCCATCTCCGCTGCGCCGTCGCACCGTCCGTGTGATGTGAGACATACCATGCGGGCATGCAGCGGCTCAGCGGACTCGACGCCAGCTTCCTCTACCTGGAGACCTCGTCGCAGCCCATGCACGTGTGCTCGATCATGGAGCTGGACACCTCGACCATGCCCGGCGGGTACACCTTCGACCGGCTGCGCGACGCGCTGTCGCTCCGCATCAAGGCCATCCCGGAGTTCCGCGAGAAGCTGGCCAACAGCCCGCTGAATCTCGACCATCCGGTCTGGGTCGACGACGAGAACTTCCTCCTTGACCGGCATCTGCACCGCATCGCATTGCCGGCGCCCGGCGGCCGCGCCGAGCTCGCGGAGATCTGCGGTCACATCGCCGAGTCGCCGTTGGACCGGCGCCGCCCGCTGTGGGAGATGTGGGTCATCGAAGGCGTGGCGGGCACCGACTGCCATCGTGACGGGCGGCTGGCGGTGATGACCAAGGTGCACCATGCCGGCGTCGACGGGGTGACCGGCGCCAACCTGATGTCGCAGCTGTGCAGCACCGAAGCCGACGCGCCGCCTCCGGACCCGGCCGGCGGGGTCGGCGGCGCCAGCGGATGGCAGATCGCCGCGGGCGGGCTCGTCCGGTTCGCCGCCCGGCCGCTGCAGCTGGCCAATGTGGTGCCCGACACCGTCTCCTCGGTGGTCGCGACGCTGCGGCGGGCGCTGGAGGGCCAAGCCATGGCGCGGCCGTTCGCCGCGCCGGCGACCGTGTTCAACGCCCGGATCACGGACCGCCGGAACATCGCCTACGCCGAATTGAATCTCGGCGACGTCAAGGCGGTGAAGAACCATTTCGGCGTGAAAGTCAACGACGTGGTGATGGCGCTGGTTTCCGGCGTGCTGCGCCAATTCCTGGCCGACCGAGACGCTTTGCCGGACTCGCCCCTGGTGGCGTCGGTGCCGGTCTCGGTGCACGGCAAATCCGACCGGCCCGGCCGCAACCAGGTGTCGGCGATGTTCTCCAGCCTGCACACCGACATCGCGGATCCCGCGGAGCGCCTCAGGGCCATCGCCCATGCGAATTCGGTTGCCAAGGAACACAGTTCCGCCATCGGCGCCTCGCTGTTGCAGGATTGGACGCAATTCGCGGCGCCCGCCGGTTTCGGCATCGCGATGCGGCTCTACGCCAGGACGCGGTTCACCGACACCATGCCGGTGCACAACCTGGTGGTGTCCAACGTGCCTGGCCCGCAGGTCCCGCTGTACATGCTGGGCTGCGAGGTCAAGGCGATGTATCCGCTGGGGCCGATCTTCCACGGGTCCGGACTCAACATCACCGCCATGTCCCTGCAGGGCAAGTTGGACATCGGGTTGCTCTCGTGCCCGGATCTGTTGCCGGACTTGTGGGAGATGGCCGACGAGTTTGCGGTGGCGATGGAAGAGCTGCTGGCGGTCACCCGGTAGCCGGACGGTGGTGCCGCTCATGAGGATCTCAGGTTTCCTCTGGCAGCATATGTTGGCATGGGTCTGTCTCGCCGCGTCAAGGTCGCGCGCACGCTGCTGGTTTGGACAACGGTCGCGGCCGTAGCGCTCCTCCTCGCGGGTTGCGTGCGCGTCGTCGGTGGGCGCGCCGTGCTGGCCGAGCCGAAGCTGGGGCAGGCGGTGGAGTGGACACCCTGCCGCTCGGCGAACCCGAAGGCCAAGATTCCGCCCGGCGCGCTGTGCGGCAAGCTGGCCGTGCCCGTCGACTACAACCACCTCGACGGTG
>NZ_LZJB01000471.1:0-9681 GCF_001666895.1 Mycobacterium sp. E3298 | reverse complement strand
GACGCACCCCGACAAGGAGTTCCGCTCCGTATCCGACGGCGAGACGGTCAAGATCGGCGGGACCGAGCTGCGCGCGTTGCACACCCCGGGCCACTCGCCCGGATCGGTGTGCTGGTATTCGCACGACCTCGGCGTGGTGTTCAGCGGCGACACCCTGTTCTCCGGCGGCCCGGGCGCTACCGGCCGCTCCTATTCGGATTTCCCGACGATCCTGCAGTCGATCTCCGAGCGGTTGGGCAAGTTGCCCGGCGAGACGCCGGTGCACACCGGCCACGGCGATGACACCACGATCGGCGACGAGATCGTGCACTACGAGGAGTGGGTGGCCCGGGGGCACTGATGACGGCGCAGCCCGCGCATCCGTCACGCGCGCAGCGGTTTCCCGACCACCATGCGGTCCCCGGATTTGATATCACCGGCGATATCAAATCCGAAAGTCGCCACCCTATTGCCCCTCGAGGATCCGCCGCTTCTCGGCCTCGAACTCCTCCTGGGTCAGCGCCCCCGAGTCACGCAGCGCCGCAAGGGTTTTGAGCCGCTCCAGGCGCACCCCCTCGTCGGTCGGCTCGACGGGCGCCGCGGTCACGACCGGCGCCCCGTAGTAGGGATTCGCCGCCACCACCGCCCGGCGGCGGGTGCGGCTCAGCCACCGGCCCGACAACACCGATCCGGCCAGGCCCACCACGAACGTGGCGACGAACAGCCACACCGCAAAGCCGTAGGAACTCTTGTGGCCGAAGGCCAGTCGCGGGTCGATGTACCCGTTGACCTGTCCGTCGGTCGTGATGTTGTAGGTGCCGCTCGACGCGACGCGGGCGACCCACACCCGCACGTGCGCATCGTTGTTGACCGTCGTCGTCGTCCCGATGCTCTCGGTCACGACGGGCTGCGCCACCCCGTCGGGCGGCGCGATCGTGACGCCCAGCGGCGGCACCGGCAGCCCGCGGTCGGGGCCGCTGATGACGACGGTGTGCAGGCTGATGGTGACATCACCGGCGGGCAGGTAGAGGCTGCCCGACCCGGGGACGGGCACCTCGCCGTAGGCGTTGTATTTGTCCAGAAAGAAGGCGTTGAGCACCAGGGCGGCGATGAAGCCGCCCACCGATACGACCATCACGACGATGGCAGCGGCCAGCGAAATCTTCGCGAGCCGTCGGCTGCTCATCCAGGCAGTGTGTCACCGCGACGGCAGACGGCGCACACTGGGAGCCGGGTGAAACCGGTAAGGAGTGATACGCATGGCCAACGATCTCGTCGCCACGGTCCCCGACCTGTCCGGCAAGCTGGCTATAGTCACGGGTGCCAACAGCGGCCTGGGCTTCGGCCTGGCCCGCCGGTTCGCGGCCGCCGGCGCCGACGTCGTGATGGCGATCCGCAACCGCGCCAAGGGCGAGGTGGCGATCGAGCAAATCCGCAAGACGGTGCCGGACGCGAAGCTGACCATCGCCGCGCTGGACCTGTCGTCGCTGGCCTCCGTCGCCGCGCTGGGTGAACAACTCAACGCCGAGGGCCGCCCGATCGACATCCTGATCAACAACGCCGGCGTCATGACGCCGCCGGAACGCGACACCACCGCCGACGGCTTCGAATTGCAGTTCGGCAGCAACCATCTCGGGCACTTCGCGCTGACCGGGCACGTGCTGCCGCTGCTGCGCGCCGCCGGCAAGGCGCGCGTCGTCTCGCTGAGCAGCCTGGCGGCCCGCCAAAGCGGCAAGATCCACTTCGACGACCCGAATTTCGAGAAGTCCTACGCGGCGATGTCGGCGTACGGCCAGTCGAAGCTCGCGGTGCTGATGTTCGCCCTCGAGCTGGACCGGCGCAGCCGAGCGGGCGGTTGGGGCATCGTGTCCAACGCCGCGCACCCGGGCCTGACCAAGACCAACCTGCAGATCGCCGGGCCCTCACACGGCCGGGAGAAGCCCGCGCTGATGGAGCGGCTGTACAAGGCGTCCTGGCGCTTCACGCCGTTCCTGTGGCAGGACATCGACGAGGGAATCCTGCCTGCGCTCTACGCGGCGGCCGCCCCGCACGCCGAGGGCGGCGCGTTCTACGGGCCCCGCGGGTTTCAGGAGCTGGCCGGCGGCGGCGTCCGGCCGGCCAAGGTCCCGGCGCCGGCCCGCAACGAGGCTGACTGCCAACGACTTTGGGAGCTTTCCGAGCGGCTCACCGGCGTCAGCTACCCGAAGCCGGACTGACGACTATCGTTGGGACATGCGGCCTGAGCCAAGGATGCCCGAATCGAGCATTGTGGTTCGGCCCGAGCCCGTTTACACCCAGTCGTCGCGGCTGCAGGCCGCCGGGCTGGCGCCGGCCATCGCGATGTTCGAGCGCGCCGCCGAGCAGGTGGCGCTGCCCAAGCCGCCGCAGCCCATCGTCATCGCCGACTACGGCGCCGCCAACGGCCACAATTCGCTGAAGCCCCTCGCGGCCGCCATCGCGGTGCTGCGCCGCCGTACCCGTCACGACCACGCAATCCTGGTGGCGCACACCGACATACCGGACAACGACTTCTCGGCGCTCTTCCACACCCTGGAAGACGACCCGGAGAGCTACCTGCAGCTCGACAACGCGACGTTCGCGTCGTCGATCGGCCGTTCGTTCTACGACCAGATCGTGCCGTCCAAGACGGTCAACCTCGGCTGGTCGTCGTGGGCGACGCAGTGGCTGAGCGCGATGCCCGGGGAGGTGCACGATCACGTGCACGTCGCCTACAGCAGCGACGCCGCGGCGCGCGCGGCGTACGCCGAGCGCGCGGCGCTGGACTGGCACAACTTCGTCGCGTTCCGGGGCCGCGAGCTGGCCCCCGAGGGTCGGCTGGTGGTGATGACGATCGCGCTCGACGAAGACGGCACGACGGGGTTCCCGACGCTGATCGACGCGATGCTCGAGGGGCTGCGGGAGCGCGTGCGCGACGGCCTGGTGCGCGAGGACGAGGCGCGGCGGATGACCATTCCCACCTTCGCCCGCGGCGAGAAGGACTTCCGCGCCCCGTTCGCGCCCAGCGGGCGCTTCGAGGGCCTGACGATCGACCAGCTGGAGATGTTCAACGCCGAGGACCGATTCTGGGCCCGCTTTCAAGCCGACCGCGACGCCGAGGCCTTCGGCGTTCAGTGGGCTGCCTTCGCCCGCGCGGCGCTGTTTCCCGCCCTGGTGCGCGGGCTGGAAAGCGGGGTCGACGACGCCCGGGCCCGCGAGTTCGTCGATCAGCTCGAGCGCGCGGTCGCGGCTCGGCTGGCAAGCGCACCCGAGCCGATGCGAATCCCCCTGGCCCTGGTCGAGCTGGTCAAACGCGAACGATCCGGCGCGTGAGAGTTTCGACACATCCCGGCAACGGGTAACCCCCGACAATCGCGACCTGCGATTGCGAGGGGGTTATTGCATGAGCGTGCAGGACGACAAGTCGGCTGACCAGGACGCCGATCTCAAGTCGGCTGACGAGGACACCGATCAGAAGCTGACGGAAAAGCCCGAGCCTGACGAGGACGATAAAGCGAAGGCCGCCGAGATGATGGAGGCCTATAAGGAGAAGCCGACCATCGTGCTGCCCGGCACCGGCGGGAGCGTTTCCGGCACCGCCGTCAACGACTGGCTGGACGAGGACGGCAATCCCAAGCACGAGGTTCCCGAGGGTACCGACTCGAAGGCCGAAAATTCCGACGACGAGCGCGACGAGCAGGCGTTGAAGGAACAGATCGAGAAAGACAAGGAGCTCAACGAGAAGCTAAAAGAGGCCGCGGCCGCCGAGAACAAGGGCGAAAAGGGTTGACCCGTCGGCCCGTTCCGCGCTACGGGCCGAATTGAGGGATGCCGCTGATGCCCAAGTCGCCCGCGATCCCCTGCACGATCTGATTGACGCGGTCCAGCCCCGGGATGGGTTCGTTGAGACCCGGCACCGGCGGGATGGGCGGCACCTCGGGGATCCGCGGGGCCACCGGACGGGCGGGCCCGGCCGCGAGTGGGGGCGCCTGCTGCGGTTTGGCTGACGGGACGCTGCTGGACGGCGTCTCGGTGTTGGCCGGCGGGTTGGTGTCCGTGCTCGACGGCGGCGGAGCCTCTTGCGTCGGCGGCGCCGGCTGCGCCGTCGCGGTATTGGGCGGCGGGGCGGGCGCCCGACTGCTGGTCACGCCCGGAGCCGGCGTGTTCGCCGAGTCGTTCGAGGAGGTCAGGCCGATCGTGACCGCGGTCCCCACGAGCGCAACCGCGGCCGCCCCGCCGACGATCGCGGCCAGCACCGGCAGCCGAAACAGGCGGTTCTTGCGCTTGGCGATCGGCCGCTCGCGCGGCTCGTCGATGTCAATGGCGGGCGCGGCCCCCGTCGGCCTCTCCGACCCCACCGGAGCCGCCTGCGCCGTCGCCGTGACGGGCGCGGCCGGGGCGGCCCCCGTCGCCGCCGCCGCGAACGCCTCCCCGGGCCCGTGCGCCGCCCGCAGCGCGGCCCCGGTGGCGGCGGTCAGTTCCGGGCGCGCCGCGGTGATGACCGGGACGCGGAAGTACTGCGACAGCGTGGTGGTGATCGACGGGATGTGCGCCCCGCCGCCAGCGGAGGCCACCGCGACCAGATCTTCAATTCCGTTGCGCGCCAACGCGTTTTCCAACACGGCCACGAACCTGTCCAGCGGGGTGCGGATCGCGTCGTCGAGCTCCTCGCGGGTGACCCGGATTTCGCCGGTCAGCCCGTCGGCCACCGTGGTGACCGTGTTGAACGACAGCTCTTCCTTGGCGTTTCGGCACGCGGTCCGCAGCCGGCTCAGCGAGCCGATCGCCACGGTGCCGGCCGGGTCGAAGGACGCGGTGCTCGGCATGTTGGCGACGACGGCGCTCAGCAGCGCCTGATCGATTAGGTCGCCGGAGAAGTCGTGCAGCCGCAGGGTCGGGGCCAGCGCCTGGTAGTCGCCGTCGGCGCGCAGGAAGGTGACGCTGGTGCCGGTGCCGCCGAAGTCGCACACCGCCACCGTGCCGCGGCCCGGGATGCCGGCGTTGTTGCGCGCGGCGACGAGCGTGGCGGCGGCGTCGGGAATCAGCAGCAGGGGCCGGGCCCGGTTGGACCATTCGGCCACCGAGCTCAGCGCCGTGCCCACCGCGTCCACCGCCGCGGACGGCCAGTGGGCGGGGTAGGTCACGGCGACGCTCTCGGGCAGGGGCCGCCCGCCGGTGACGGCGTAGGCGAGCGCGCGCATGGCGTCGGCGATCAGTTGCTCGCCGCGGTGCACCGAGCCGTCGGGCGCCACGATGCCGCGGGGGTCGGAGACCCGGTTGACGAATCCGGTCAGCACCAGGCCGGGCTGGTTGAGCCGCGGGTTCTCGGCGGGGATGCCGACCTCGGGGGCGCGCTCGGGGTACAGCGTCAGGACGGGCTTGCGGGTGATGGCCTGGCCGGGGGCGACGGCCGCCAGGTTGGTGGCCCCGATCGACAGTCCCAGCGCGGTCTCAGCTCCATCGGCCATGTATCCCAACCCCAAACCTCAGCGACTCGCAAACCGGCTCGCCGTCATTGTGCCGCGGAAACCTGTACCGCGTCTCAGCGCAACCTAGGTGCCGGCTGTGCGGCGCGTCAGCGAATGTTGCCGGTCCCCGCGATCAGCGGGAGGTCCAGCGGCGTGACCCAGCCCGGCCGCAGGTCGTTGACGGCCGGCACCGCGTTGAGGGCGCGCATCCCGGTCGCCAGGCACCCGGCCGTGGCCGCGTCGCGGCCCGAGCCGTCGGTGAACCGGAACGCGGTCTCCTGGAAGATGCTGGGCGTGCCCTCGATGTCCACCCGGTAGACGTCGTTGTCGTGGCCGGACGGCCAGTCGGGGGCGGCGTCCAGGCCGATGCGGTTGACGTGCTCGAGCTGAATCCTGGTGTCGCCCTTGTAGATTCCGTTAATGGTGAACCGGACGGCGGCGACGTGCCCGGCCTTGATGACGCCCTTGACGGTGTGCCGCTCGGTGGGCGTCACCCACTTGTCCCAGGTGGTGGTGATCTCATCGAGCATGATGCCCGCGGCATGAGCGATCATCGGGACCGTGGCGCCCCACGCGAAGATCAACATGTTGGAGTCTTCGAGCATCGGGCTGTATTCGGGTTCGCGGCCGATGCCCATCTCGACCTCGTAGTCACCCTCGTAGTTGGTGTAGTCGAGCAGCTCGGACGCGCGCACCCGGCGCACCTCCGAGCACAGGCCCATCAGCGTCATGGGGAACAGGTCGTTGGCGAACCCCGGGTCGATGCCGGTGGTGAAGCAGGACGACTCCCCCAGCTCGCAGGCTTCGGTGATGGGCGCGATCCACTGCGGCGGGTTGAGGTGCATCGTCGGCCACACCCAGGGGGTCATCGCGGTCGAGCACACGTCGATGCCGGCCCGCAGGAAGCGGGTGATCAGCGCGATGTTGTCCTTGGCGTGCATCGCCGTCGGGCCGTAGTGCACCAGCGCGTCGGGCTGCAGCGCGATCAGGGCGTCGACGTCGTCGGTGGCCTTGATGCCCACCGGCTCGGGCAGCCCGCAGATGTCGCCGACGTCGCGGCCGACCTTGTCGGGATTGCTGACGCCGACACCCACCAACTCGAACAGCGGATGCTTGACGATCTCGGCGATCACCATCTTGCCGACGAAGCCGGTGCCCCAGACCACCACACGTTTTGAACCGTGTTCCGACATACTCACCTTCCCGTACCAGCCCCCGTGGGACTCACACTAGACCGGGCCGGTCGTCGCCTTGGCCGGAAACCTTCCCTAGCACCGCGTGTGGTGACACGATGCAAATCATGACCAAGCATGTGCGCGGGCTCTCGATCCTGTTCGCCGTCGCCGTCGCGGCGGCCCCGGGCGTGGCGCACGCCCTCCCCCAGATGCCCCAGGCCCGTTACGAGGTGACCGGTACCGGCGTCGCGCAGTACATCTCGTACCAGACCGACAACGGACAGCTGCACCAGGTGAATGCGCCGCTGCCGTGGTCGACGGAATTCACCGCCTTCGGGGGCCAGGTGTTCGTGGTCAGCGCGCAGGGGGTCGGCCCCATCCGCTGCCGGATCCTGCTCGACGGCAACGTCGTCGCCGACGCGCAGTCGGCCGGCGGCCGGACCGTATGCACCCATTAACGGAGGTCCTGTGAGTCTGAAGACGGGTATCGCGACGCGAACCAACGGGGCGCCTCCGCCGGAGGTCCCGCTCTCCGACATCCATCTGGAATCGCTCGACTTCTGGGGTCTGGACGACGACTTCCGCGACGGCGCGTTCGCCACGTTGCGTCGCGAGGCCCCGCTGTCGTTCTGGCCCGCGATCGAGATGGAGGGATTCGTGGCGGGCGAGGGTTATTGGTCGCTCAGCCGCCACGACGACGTGCACTTCGCCAGCCGTCACCCGGAGATCTTCAGCAGCACCCCCAACATCACGGTCAACGACAACGCGCCGGAGATCGCCGAGTACTTCGGGTCGATGATCGTGCTCGACGATCCTCGGCACCAAAGGCTGCGCTCGATCGTCAGCCGCGCGTTCACGCCGAAGGTGGTGGCGCGCATCGAGGCGTCGGTGCGCGAGCGCGCCCGCCGGCTGGTCGCGTCGCTGATCGCCAACCACCCCGACGGCGAGGCCGATCTGGTCACCGAGCTCGCGGGGCCGCTGCCGCTGCAGATCATCTGCGACATGATGGGCATCCCCGAGGACGACCATCAGCGAATCTTCCACTGGACCAACGTGATTCTCGGGTTCGGTGACCCGGACCTGACGACCGATTTCGACGAGTTCCTGAAGATCTCGATGGACATCGGCGCGTACGCGACCGCGCTCGCCGAGGACCGCCGCGTCAATCACCACGACGACCTGACCACCAGCCTGGTCGAGGCCGAGGTCGACGGTGAACGGCTGTCGTCGGCGGAGATCGCGTCGTTCTTCATCCTGCTGGTGGTAGCCGGCAACGAGACGACGCGCAACGCGATCAGCCACGGCGTGCTGGCGCTGTCCCGCTACCCCGATGAACGGGACAAGTGGTGGGCCAACTTCGACCGGCTGGCGCCGACCGCCGTCGAGGAGATCGTGCGGTGGGCCTCGCCGGTGGTCTACATGCGGCGGACCCTGACCCGTGATTTCAAGCTGAGCGGCACCAAGCTGGCCGAGGGAGATAAGGCCGTGCTGTGGTACAACTCGGCCAACCGCGACGAGTCGAAGTTCGCCAATCCCTGGCAGTTCGACGTGGCGCGCTCCCCCAACCCGCATTTCGGATTCGGCGGCGGCGGGGCGCATTTCTGCCTGGGCGCCAACCTCGCCCGCCGCGAGATCCGGGTCGTCTTCGACGAATTGCGCCGCGAGATACCCGACATCGTCGCGACCGACGAGCCTGCGCGGCTGCTGTCGCAGTTCATCCACGGCATCAAGGCCCTGCCGGTCGCCTGGACCCCGCCCCGGTAGCGCTCAGTCCGGCTCCGCGAGCAGACACAAACTCGCACTGAGCGCCGCAAAATTGTGCGAGTTTGTGTCTGCTCGACCAGGTTTATCGTTACTGCATGACGATTCCCGAGTTTCCTAACCCGGAGGTGCTGGCCGCCCGCGAGAAGCTCGTGCTCGACCATTTCCACGACGAGGTCCGCCAGGACTGGGACGACGTGTTGGCGACGTTCCCGCATCCGCGCTACGAGCTGATCCCGCAGATGATCGTGCACGACGGCGACAGGGCGGTGCGCGACTACTACACCTACACGCGCACCGCCTTTCCCGACCAGGACCACGAGATCATCGCGCTGCGCCACAGCGCCGACGCGGTGATCGTCGAGTTCTGGTTGATGGGCACCCATCGCGGTTACCTGGGCAAGGTCCCGCCCACCGGCAGCCGGTTCCGGGTCCGGATGACCGCCTACTTCGTCTTCGACGACACCGAAACCCTTGTCTGCGAACGTATTTACTTCGACACGCTGACCATGATCAAACAGCTGCTCGGCGGGCTGGACATGAAGAAGCCGGCGAACTGGCTGCTGGCCGCGCGCTGCGCGCGCGGCTTCCTGTCGATGTCGTCGGAAAAGCCCGACCCGGCGCTCACGGGTGCCTAGACTCTCTGCATGCGTGGCCTTTACGCGTTGGGCGGCCTGACCGTCGCGGCGATGCTGGCCGCCTGCCCCGGCGCCGCGGCCGCACTCGGATTCCGGACCGCCTTCGTCGCGCGCCCGATGGAGTTCGGGGCCGACGGCGAGGCCGACGTGGCCTATTCCGACGAGTTCGACGTCAACGCGTCCGACTTCTTGGACCTGGCGGCACAACTCGGCCGCTGATCAGCGGCGCGCCGACCCGGTCAGGGGTTGCCCGGTGGCGGACTGCAGCAGGCAGATGACGGTGCTGGGCGTGGGGTCCGCGCCGGTGCGGTCCTGGTTCGAGTCGATGAGAAACGTGATCGAGAACGGGCTGCCGTCGACGGATCGCCCGGTGTACGGGGCGAATCCGTCGTTGCAGTCCTTGTTGGCGACGATGGCGACGGCTTTGTCGACGGCCAAGGGACCGCGCAGGTACACCTCGGCCAAATGTGGTGTGGCGCAGTCGACGGCGGTGACGGTCACCCGGCTCAGGTCGATCGGCGGAAGGTCGGCCACGCAGTCGCCGACCTGCAGTTCGATCCACTTCACGGTGTGCGAGGTGGTGGGGGCGGCCGCGGCGCCGGGGCAGGCGGCCAGCATCGCCGCGACGGTCAGGCCGCCCAACGCGTAAAGGCCACGCATGCA
>NZ_LZJB01000470.1:0-1862 GCF_001666895.1 Mycobacterium sp. E3298 | reverse complement strand
CGCCGGATCGGTGGTGGTGTGGAACCACGACGAAGCGAGCCGGCTGTTCGAGGCACTGGCCGCCGACGGGCCGGTGCCCACCAATCCGCCGGACTAACCGCCCGCGCGGCCGTTCTCCAAGTACGCCTTGGTACGGCCCGGGTGGTGGGTGGCGAGCCAGGCCACGCCGACGTCCCGGCAGAAGTCGAGGTCCTCGTACTCGTCGACGTTCCAGCAGTACACGGCGCGGCCCTGGGCTATCGCGCGATCGGCGAGTTGGGGATATTCCTTCAACGTCGCCAGCGACGGCCCGACGGCAGTGGCGCCGACGGCGGTGGCCGCGCCGCTGATCAAGTAGCGCGCCGTCTTGCCGAGCAGCACGGTCGGCAGCAGCGGCGCGGCTCGCCGGATCCGCCAGACCGCGGCCGCCGAAAAGGACATCACCACCGCGCGGGACCGGTCGGCGGAGGCCGGCGCGGCGATGCCGAACCGATGCAGTAGCGCGAGCAGCTTGGTTTCCACCAATGAGCCGTACCGCACCGGGTGCTTGGTCTCGATGAACAGCTTCACCGGCCGATGCCAATCCAGGACAAGCGACACCAGGGCGTCCAGCGTCAACAGGCTGGTGTCACCGTGCGTGCCGTCTTCACGCCAGCTGTCGTGCCACGCCCCATACTCGAGCTCACGCAACTCGGCGAGGGTCATGGTGCTGACCAGGCCGGCCCCGGTCGACGTCCGGTCCAACCGGCGGTCGTGGACGCAGACCAGGTGGCCGTCCCGGGTCAACCGCACGTCGCATTCCACGCCGTCGGCGCCCTCTTTGAGCGCGAGATCGTAAGCGGCCAGCGTGTGTTCGGGCCGCGCCGCCGATGCGCCGCGGTGGGCCACCACAAAGGGATGCCCGGCGAGCACCTCCTCGGCCCACGTCATACGCGTAATGCTGCCGCTTCCTGCCCTTCGAACTCAACCGGACGCGGCGTCGGCGCCCGATCTTCGGAGACCACAACCCAGCGGTGCGCGGGCCGTTCGACGGGTTTGCGCTCGAACCCTTCGAAGACCCGGGCCGCCGCGGCCACCGTCACCGCCGCGAGCAAGTAGGCGAAAACCATCGTGATGGTGTTGTTCGCGATGCCCTGGGCGTCCCTGGCGAAGCTTGTCGCCATGGCGAAGACGGAGACCAGGTAGCTGGCGACCCACGCGATCCACCACTCGACGACGGAGCGGCGGATGCGGCCGTAGTGCTGCTCCAAAATCGCCAGCTCGATGACGAAAACCGGTGCCCACAGCAGGTTGGCCAGCGGCACCACACACCCTGCCCACAACGCCCGCGTGGACCGCGGCTCCGGCAGGCCATGATGCGCGAACGCCGCCGCACGCCGGGCGATCAGCCACAGGATGAGGACCGCCCCGGAGGCCAGCGTGGCGGCGATCGCGGCCACGCTCGCCAGCACGCCGAGCCAATCTGCACCGGCCGCGACCCACGAGTTCAACAATGTGTTCCGGTTGACGATCAGCAGCACGTAGCGCACGACGTAGACCAGGGCGGCGATGCCGAGGACGAGCACGCTCACGAACAACGTGGTGCGAATCGTCGGGGCCGATGGCCCCGGGCGGGTCGGGGCTCCGGCGGCCGCGGCCGTAGGTTCGACGCGATCTGCGAGGCTCCACCGCGGCATCACGGCGTAGCGCGGCGTCGGGCCCAGGGGACGCCGTCCACGCCGGGGAGGCGGCGCGGCGCCGGGGCGCACCGCGATCCAGCGAAAGCCCGGCGGCAGCCTTGGCGGGGTGCGCTGCCAGCCCCTGGCCGCGGGCGGTCGGCTCGCAGGCGCGGCGTTGTGTGAGCCCCACCGTGGGTCGGGCGCCGGCGCATCGGCCAGCGGCGC
>NZ_LZJB01000469.1:0-1000 GCF_001666895.1 Mycobacterium sp. E3298 | reverse complement strand
CGAACAAGACGAACGGCTCGTGAAACGTCGAGTCGATGTCGTATGGGCCGGTCCAGCCGCGGTGCACCAGGGGGTCGGCGCCCACGACGTGGTCGTACGCCAGGATATGGCTGAATCCGAGTTCCTGTACGCCCTCGCCGTATGCACGCACGACCGCCGGGTCGCCGCCAACCTCGGTTTGCGGGAACACCACTCCGATGCGCACCCGCGGTGCAACCGAGCCGCCGGGGGATTGCTTCCCGCGCAATGGAAAAAGTTTGAGGGACGGTGCCGTCTTCGCGCCTCTCGGCAAGTGGTCGCTCGAAGCGACGGTTCTCAAGGTGGTACCCGGGGGAATGTACGACACCGCCGGGCATCACAACCACGACCGCCGCCCGAATATTTCACCGACGCCCGATGATGGACGCGTGACGACAAAAAAGATTGGACATGCGCTGCGGATCGGCCGCTTCGAGCGGACTTTCGAAGCCGAGCTGACCGCGCGGTACGAGATCCCCAAGCTTCCCGACGGTCCGGGGCGCGCCGACTTCTTCGCCGAACATGCGGCTGACGTTCGCATCGTGATCACATCGGGCACGGCCGGTGTCGACGGCGACACCATCGCCGCGCTGCCCAACCTCGAGGTGATCGTCAACAACGGCGCCGGCGTGGACCTGATCGATCTGCCCGCGGCGCGGCGCCGCGGCATCGGCGTCAGCAACACGCCCGACGTCCTTTCGGACACGGTGGCCGACACCGCGCTGGGCCTGATCCTGATGACCCTGCGCCGTTTCGGCGCCGCCGACCGCTACGTGCGGGCGGGCCGCTGGCTGCGCGACGGCACAGTCGAATCCGAGCAGCCTGGTCGCGATCGCCGAACCGATGCGACCCAGACCCAGGATGCCAACCTGCAGGCCGCTGAGGTCCCGGGCGTATGGGAACGGGCCGTCGCGCAGCCAGCGGCCCGCCCGCACGTAGCGGTCGGCGGCGCCGAAACGGCGCAGGGTCATCAGGATCAGGC
>NZ_LZJB01000468.1:0-4998 GCF_001666895.1 Mycobacterium sp. E3298 | reverse complement strand
GCGACGCGTTGGCCGCGAATTCCACCAGCCCCAGGTTGATGGCCGGCGTCAGCTCGTCGGCGAACTGCTTGCCGGCCACCTTGGCGGCGGTCAGCCGGTCGGGGGGGACGTCGGTCGCCCGCATCGACTGCGACATGTCGATGACCAGCACGACGACAGCCCGGTTGCGGGGGATACGCATGTCGTGGGTGGGGGTGGCCAGCGCGATGGTCAACAGGATCAGGCTGAGCAGCGCCACCGCGATCGGAAGGTGCCGCCTCGGCGACTGCGGCACGGCCTCCTCGGTGAACCGGCGCAGCCGGCGCCGGCGGCGGGCCTGGACCAGGATGTAGACCGCCAACAAGCCCAGCGGCAGCAAACCGAACACGAGCATGCCCGGGCGCTGAAAGCCGTACAGGGGCAACGGGCCTATCCCGGGAAGCGACACCCGCCAGTAAAGAGGAGACTTCCGGGCCCGTCAAACGGGGGCTACTCCCTGCGCAGCCGCCCGTCGACGAACTGCTCCAGGTTCTCCCACTCCCGCACCGCCGCCGCGTATGGCGCCGACGGCTTGCCGACCGAGCCGGGCTCGAGCACGTAGGCCACCAGCTTGCCCAGCGGGCGCCCCGTCTCGAGCGCCTTATCGACCGTGCCCTCCTCCGAGTAGTCGCCGATGTCGCGGAGCAGCTCGACGGCCAGGTCCAGCTGGTCGCGGTCCACGGCGTCCGGCCCGTCGGCGATGTCATCGGCCAGCCCGCTGAGCACGTAGATGTTGTCCTCGGTGACCTTGACCTCCAGCGAGCCGTCGGTGGCCGCGGTGCGGATGTCGTCGTAGGTGCTCAGGTCGGCAAGGTCGTGGTCGTGCTCGTCGGCGAGGTAGCGGGCCAGCGCCCGCTCGGAGGTGAACACGCTGATGCGCCCGTTGCGGCCCAGGAAGATCGGGCGGTCGTCCAGGTAGCACCGCAGCGTGTAGAAGGTGCCCGAACTCGTCATGATCCGAATCGGGTCGATGCCCACCTGCTGCCAGAAATCCTCGTCGCTGCCCAGGATCACGGTGTCGCCGGCCGCGCGGGGCTCCTCGTCGGCCTCGACGTCATCCTCCAGGGCCTCCTCGGCCTCGTCGGCCTCGTCCGCGGCCTCCTCCGCCTCCGCGCCGGCCTCGGTGTCTTCGGCCTCGTCTTCCTCCGGCTCCTCGGCCAGCTCGTCGGCCGCCTTGGCCGACAGCTTCTCGTCCACCTCGGGGGTGGTCACGATGCCCTCGATCGCGCCCAGCACGTCGTCCCAGCCCCGGCCGATAATCTCGCCGATCGCGTTCCAGCGTTTGAGGCCGGCCTTGCCCGCGAAGTGGTCGATCCCGCCCGACACGGTGCCCAGCGTCGGGTTGCCGTTGAAGAATTTCGACACCGCCGGGAGCTCGCACACCGACCCGATGGACGAGACGAGCGACAGCGTGCGGGCCAGCCCGGTCACCGAGTCCTCGGTGGGCTTCTCCGACACCAGCTCCTCGACCGCGACCAGATCGAATTGCTTGTCCCCGGCCGGCGCGAACTTGTGCGCGTGCGCCGATGTCAGGTCCTTCCACGCCGGGTGATCGACCAGGTCGTTGTCGGTGTCGGAGCGCACGAACGCGACCAGGTCGGCGACGCTTTCGAAGACGTACAGGTCCTCGTCCTTGCCGAGGAAGGCCTCCCACTCGTCGCCGGCGTCGCGCCAGCGGGGCGCCCACATGGTGTAGCGGTCGCCGTCGGACAGGCTCAGGCGGATGGGCACGAGGTCAGCAGCCATGCGGCACACAATAGCGACGGCGGCCGAAGACGCGGGCCATCGGGCCATCGGGTTCTAGCCCCAGATATCGGCGATCGGCGGCGCGCCGGCCGCGTATCCGGTCTTGGGCAGCCCGTACATCTGCTCGATCGTGGAGAGCAGGTTGTAGTGGTTGATCCGCTCGGCGTAGTTGCCGGGGACCACGTGCGCGCCGTAGAAGATGGTCGGGATCTGGTTGCGGCTGGAATTGTCGTCCTCGTCCCACGTCACGATCAGCAGGCTGTTGTTGGCCACCGCCCAGTTGGCGTAACCCGACAGCTCGCGGTTGAGCCAGGTGTCGGCCTGCGCGATCGACCCGTCGTGCATGTTGTCGTCGTTGTTGGGGATGACGAACGACACGGTGGGCAGGCTCGCGTAATTGCCCATCGGGAACGCGGAGAACGGCAGGGAGTTCGCCGGCGGCACGTTGGTGAAATTGGCCCAGGGCACGTGCTTGCGCGCGTACTTGCCTGCGGTGCAGGCCGGCGAGCCGACCGCGGGCAGGCCTTCGGCGAAACCGGCGAACGTGTAGCCCGCGGCGAGCAATTCCGAACCCAGGTTGGGGGCGTCGCCCGCGTTGACCGGGCACCGGTCGCTGGTAACGCCGAAGGTGCTGCCGGCGAACATCGCCAGGTAATTCGGCTCGCTGGGGTGGGTTTCGGCGAACGACTGCACCATGTTGGCGCCGCTGGCGGCCAGGGCGGTGATGAAGGGCGCCGACTTGTTGCCGATGATGTTGGCTTCGGAGCGGTTCTCCTCCACCACGATCACGATGTGCGCGGGCTGCGGAATCGCCGCCGCCACAAGGCCGATGCGCGCGCTCAGCGGGCCGGCCGCGAGCCCCACCAGCGCGACCGCGCAGAGCAGGTGCAGGATGCGAAATGCCCTGCCGGTCAACCCCGTTGAACCCCTCATTCCGCCCGGCATCACGGGAGCATAGGGTGACGCGAGCCACGGGCCGCGCCGACGCGGCCGGTTTCGGCGGGGCGTTTAACGAAAAGCGGCCGGATTGTTATATAGGGTCGAACACCGTGGAGGTGCGCGTTGTCGATCACCCGCTGGCGGTCGCCCGGCTGACGACGATGCGCGACGAACGCACCGCCGACGACGGCTTCCGGGCGGCGCTGCGCGACGTGACCGCGATGCTGGTCTACGAGGCCACCCGGGACGCGCCCCGCGAGACCTTCGGAATCCGCACACCGGTGGGCGAAACGCTGGGGGTGCGGCTGGCCAAGCCGCCCCTGCTGGTGCCGGTGCTGCGGGCCGGACTGGGCATGGTCGACCAGGCGCTCGCGCTGTTGCCGCAAGCCCGGGTCGGATTCGTCGGCGTGGCCCGTAACGAGGAAACCCACCGGCCCACAGGTTATTTCGAGTCGCTGCCCGACGAGCTGGCCGGCCTGCCGGTGCTGGTGCTCGACCCGATGCTGGCCACCGGTGGGTCGCTGAAGTACACCGTCGGCCTGCTGCTCGAGCGCGGCGCCACCGACATCACGGTGCTGTGCGCGGTGGCCGCCCCGGAAGGCGTTGCCGCGCTTGGGGAAACGGTGCCCACGGCCCGGCTTTTCACCGTGGCCGTCGATGACGGGCTCAACGAGAACGCCTACATCGTCCCCGGCCTCGGCGATGCCGGGGACCGCCAGTATGGTCCTCGCTAGCTGCTAGAAGCTTCGCGCCACCGACATCAGCTCGTCGCGCAACGCGCCGGCGCGCCGGCGGGCGTCGTCCAGGCCGCCGGCCACGGCGCAACGAACCTCGATGTAGCACTTCAACTTCGGCTCGGTGCCGGACGGTCGCACCACCAGTCTGACCGACGTGCCGTCGTCGCCGCCGGTGAGGATCACCGCGTCGGTGATGTCGGTGAGCGTTGCGGTGAACCCGGCCAGCGTTCCCGGTGGCGCGGCCCGCAGCCGACGCATCAACTCGCCCGCCTCGGCGGTGCCGTCGACACGGCGGGACACCGCGGCGACGTCGTGCACGCCGTACCGCCGGGCGAGGTCGTCGAGCGCGTCACCCACCGAACGGCCCCGGTCCTTCAGCGTGGCCACCAGGTCGCACACCAGCACGGCCGCGCTGATGCCGTCCTTGTCCCGCACGGCGTCCGGGTCGACGCAGTGCCCGATCGCCTCCTCATAGGCGTAGACCAGCGTGCCGCCGGGCACGCCCGCGTCGGCGCGCGCCAGCCACTTGAAACCGGTGAGAGTCTCGACGTGGGTGGCCCCGTAGCGGTGCGCGATCGCCGCCAGCATCCGCGACGACACCACGGAGCTGGCCACCACCGCCGCCCGGGGGTCGGTGCTCCGCGACAGGATGTAATCGCCGAGCAGCCAACCGGTTTCGTCCCCGGACAGCATCCGCCAGCCCGACGCGGTGGGGATGGCGACCGCGCACCGGTCGGCGTCGGGATCCAGCGCGATCGCGACGTCGGCCGTGACGTCGGCGGCCAGGGCGAGCAACGCGTCGGTGGCGCCGGGCTCCTCGGGGTTGGGGAAGGCGACGGTGGGGAAGTCGGGGTCCGGCGCGAACTGCGCGCCCACCGTGTGCACCCGATCGAAGCCGGCGCGCTGCAACGCCGCCACGGCCACGGCGCCACCGACCCCGTGCAGCGGCGTCAGCGCCACCCGCGCCGTCCCGGTGCCGCGCCGCACCGCCGCGGCGCGGGCGACGTAGCGCTCGACCACATCGGTGCCGGTGGGCTGCACCGGCGCCCTGGCGATTTCGTCGGCCGGGGGCGCTCCGGCCATCGCCGTCTCGATCTCGCGGTCGGTGGGGGAGACGATCTGGATGCCGCCGTCGGCGTAGACCTTGTAGCCGTTGTCGGCCGGCGGGTTGTGCGACGCGGTGATCTGGATGCCGGCGGCGGCGCCGGTGCGGCGCACCGCGAACGCGACCACCGGCGTCGGCACCGGGCCGGGTAGCAATTGAACGGAGAAGCCTTGGGCGGCAAGCACTTCGGCGGTGACGGTGGCGAAGACGGCGGAGCCGTGCCGGGAGTCGCGCCCGACGATTACCGGCGCGCCGGCCAGGCCGCGGCCGCGCAGCACCTGCGCCACCGCCCAGGTGGCACGCGACACCACCGCCACATTCATGGCGTCCGGCCCGCCGCGGACCGGACCGCGCAGGCCCGCGGTGCCGAACCTGAGCGGCCGCGCGAAACGCGCCGCCAGCTCGTCGGGCGCGCACGCGGCCAGCTCGGCGGCCGTCGCCGGGTCGGGATCG